>JAVXCN010000001.1:588529-860506 GCA_036659455.1 Victivallaceae bacterium | reverse complement strand
TGGGACCTTCTCCAGCCCCAGGATGCGATGAGCCGACATCGAGGTGCCAAACCGCCACGTCGATATGAACTCTTGGTGGCGATTAGCCTGTTATCCCCGGAGTACCTTTTATCCGTTAAGCGACGGCGATTCCACTTTCCACCGCCGGATCACTAAGGCCGACTTTCGTCTCTGTTCGACTTGTAAGTCTCACAGTCAACCTATTTTATACCTTTACGCTCTACTCGTGATTGCCAACCACGATGAAATAAGCATTGCGCTCCTCCGTTACTCTTTAGGAGGATACCGCCCCAGTAAAACTGCCCGTCTGGCAATGTCCGTTCTCCAGATTCATGGAGTTAACGTTAGATTCTCAACTTGTTAAGACCGGTATTTCAACGGCGACTCCCACTCTCCTAACGAAGAATGTTCATAGTCTCCCGGCTATTCTACACATAACAAATCAAAAGCCAATACCAAAGTACAGTAAAGGTTCACGGGGTCTTTTCGTCCTTTTGCAGGTAAACAGCATCTTCACTGCTACTACAATTTCACCGAGTCTTTCGTTGAGACAGTGCCCAAATCGTTACACCATTCGTGCAGGTCGGAACTTACCCGACAAGGAATTTCGCTACCTTAGCACCGTTATAGTTACGGCGGCCATTCACCAGGGCTTGGGTTCAATGCTTCGCCTTACGGCTGACAAATCCCTTTAACCTTTTGGCATTGGGCAGGCGTCACACCATATACTTCCCCTAGAGGTTTGCATAGTGCTGTGTTTTTGCTAAACAGTCGCTTGGGCCATTTCTCTGCGGCCTCCCGAGGCTCATACAGCTAGTGTAATTACCTCAAAAGGCTCCCCTTCTCCCGAAGTTACGGGGATAATTTGCCGAGTTCCTTAACGAAAGTTATCTCGCGCGCCTTAGAATACTCATCTCGCCCACCTGTGTCGGTTTTGGTACGGTCACCATCAGCAGCTAGAAATTATTTCTTGAAAGCCTCGCGCCACACCATCGGTTCCTCCGTAGATTCCCCTTGAAAACAACCCAATCTTATGTTAGCGGATTTACCTACTAACCGATCTCATTGTCTTACGGACATATCCAACAGTCCGCGTGCTTAACTTACTCCGTCATTCCATCGCTATAGCTTTAGGCGGTACAGGAATATTTAACCTGTTACTCCATCGTCTACGTGTTTCCACCTCGACTTAGGGGCCGACTAACCCAGGGAAGACGAGCTTTACCCTGGAAACCTTGGGCTTACGGCGAGGGAGATTTTCACTCCCTTTATCGTTTACTTATGCCATGGATCATCACTAGTATCCGCTCCAGTACTTCTTACGATATACCTTCAGTGCTGAATACTACGCTCTCCTACCGCGTGTAAAAAAATTACACACCCGCGATGTCGGCTCTATGCTTAGTCCCGTATATTATCGGTGCAGTGGTTCTCGATTGGTGAGCTGTTACGCACTCTTTAAATGATTGCTGCCTCTAAGCCAACATTCCAACTGTCTTAGAACCGCTACTTCCTTACTCACTTAGCATAAAATTTGGGGCCTTAATCGGCGATCTGGGCTGTTCCCCTCTCGACAATGAAGCTTAGCCCCCACTGTCTATCTCCCGGACTCATCTTTGGTATTCGGAGTTTGATTTCCGTTGGTAGGTCGGTAGACCCCCGCTAAAATTCAGTGCTCTACCCCCAAAGAATTAATATCCGAGGCTAACCCTAAAGTTATTTCGGAGAGAACAAGATATCTCCAAGTTTGATTGGCCTTTCACCCCTATTCACAACTCATCCAAACATTTTTCAACATGTACTGGTTCGGTCCTCCACGAAGTCTTACCCCCGCTTCAACCTGGTCATAAATAGATCACTTGGTTTCGTGTCTACATTAAACGACTATTCGCTTTTTAAAACTCGCTTTCGCTTCGGCTCCAGAATGTAAATCCCTTAACCTCGCCGTCTAACATAACTCCCTGGCTCATCATGCAAAAGGCACGCCGTCAATCTTCCTTTTTAAAAAAAAGGAATAGATCTTCGACCGCTTATAAGCTGCTGGTTTCAGGTTCTATTTCACTCCCCTAACAGGGGTTCTTTTCACCTTTCCTTCACAGTACTGGTTCACTATAGGTCATTGATTAGTATTTAGCCTTGGAGAGTGGTCTCCCCAGATTCAGACCGGGTTTCACGTGTCCGGCCCTACTCAGGTATCGAATAAGGTTCATTTTCTTTTCGTCTAAGGGACTATCACCCCGTATCGTTCAACTTTCCAGATGTATTCGACTAAAAAAATTGAAATCCCATATTATCGACCCTACAACACCTCGAATAAATTCAAGGTTTGGGCTGATCCCGTTTCGCTCGCCGCTACTTCGGGAATCTCTTTTGATTTCTTTTCCTCTGCTTACTAAGATGTTTCAGTTCAGCAGGTATCGCTTCATATGTCTATGTATTCAACATATAATGATGAAACTTTCATTTCATCGGGTTTCCCCATTCGGAAACTTCCGGATCTAAGCTTTTTACCAGCTCCCCGAAAATTATCGCAGGTACACACGTCCTTCATCGCCTATCAATGCCAAGGCATCCACCAACAGCTCTTAATAACTTGGTTTATGTTTCTTTGATTGATCCATATAAGTTAACTTTTCACCGTAAACATAATATTCTTAAACGTCAATTATTGTATGTGAAAATACTTATATACTATTTATTTTAATAACATATCATTTAGTCAATTAGAAATCTATTCTTGAGAATGCGAAAAAGACAGAATACAAATCAAATACATCACACTTGTTCAACCTAGTCAAACCGATTTATTTAAAAATCGATTATCCTTGTCCTTAAAAGGAGGTGATCCAGCCCCACCTTCCGGTAGGGCTACCTTGTTACGACTTCATCCCAGTCATCAGCCTCACCTTGGGCACCTCTCTCCTTGCGGTTGAGTCAGTGATTTAAGGTGAAACCAACTCCCATGATGTGACGGGCGGTGTGTACAAGGCCCGGGAACGTATTCACGGCGCTATAGCTGACGCGCCATTACTAGCAATTCCAACTTCATGTAATCGAGTTGCAGATTACAATCCGAACTGGGGCTAACTTTGGGGATTTGCTCCGCCTTGCGGCTTAGCAACCTTCTGTATTAGCCATTGTAGCACGTGTGTAGCCCTGGACATAAGGGCCATGCTGACTTGACGTCATCCTCGCCTTCCTCCTGGTTAACCCAGGCAGTCTCACTAGAGTTCCCACCTTAAATGTTGGCAACTAGTGATAAGGGTTGCGCTCGTTGCGGGACTTAACCCAACACCTCACGGCACGAGCTGACGACAGCCATGCAGCACCTGTGTATTTGTCCTTACGGAAGATAACATTTCTGTTACTGTCAAATACATGTCAAACCCAGGTAAGGTTCTTCGCGTTGCATCGAATTAAACCACATGCTCCACTGCTTGTGCGGGCCCCCGTCAATTCTTTTGAGTTTCACCCTTGCGAGTGTACTCCTCAGGCGGCACACTTAACGCGTTAGCTACGACACGAGTGGGGTTGATTCCACTCACATCAAGTGTGCATCGTTTACAGCAAGGACTACCAGGGTATCTAATCCTGTTTGCTCCCCTTGCTTTCGCGCCTCAGCGTCAGGTCCAAATTAGAAAAGCGCCTTCGCCACCGGTGTTCTTCCACATATCTACGCATTTCACCGCTACACGTGGAATTCCCTTTTCTCCATCTGTCCTCTAGATAGATAGTATTAGATGCTGACTTAGAGTTGAGCTCTAAGATTTAACAACTAACTTACCTTTCCGCCTACACGCCCTTTACGCCCAATAAATCCGATTAACGCTTGCACCCTCCGTATTACCGCAGCTGCTGGCACGGAGTTAGCCGGTGCTTCTTTACCTAGTACGCTCAAATTAGTCGGATATTAGCCGACCGTTCTTGTTCCCAAGCGAAAGTGCTTTACAACCCTAGAGCCTTCATCACACACGCGGCGTCGCTTCGTCAGGCTTTCGCCCATTGCGAAAGATTCTCGACTGCAGCCTCCCGTAAGAGTCTGGGCAGTGTCTCAGTCCCAGTGTTGGCGATCAATCTCTCAATCCGCCTAGACGTCATAGCCTTGGTGAGCCTTTACCTCACCAACAAGCTGATATCCCATAGACCCCTCATCAACCGCAAGGCCCTAAAGTCCCCTGCTTTAACGTTATTGGATGCCCAATTACGCCACATTCGGTATTAGCGACCGTTTCCAGCCGTTATTCCCAAGTTGAAGGCAGGTTATCTATGTATTACTAACCCTTCCGCCACTAAACAATAACCGAAGTTATTGCCCCGTTCGACTTGCATGCCTCATCCACGCCGCCAGCGTTCAATCTGAACCAAGATCAAATTCTCAGAAAAAAATTAAACTATAAAAATTAACGGGTTTTATTTAAAAAACCCACAAGCATAATATACTGGCTTGTATTCTATCTTATTTGCATTATCAAGAAATTTCCGCTAACCCTAAGATTCGCGGAAAACGACCCTCTCAGGAGTCGCTATCTTTCTCATTTAGCGTGTATTCCACTCAACGAGAAAGCAAGATACTACTGAAAAGCCTTATTTTAATACAATGGCTTTTTATGAAAACTTGTGTTTTTTATAAAAACATGCCATGTCCCTCTCTGAAGAGTCTTTTTTGTTTCATAAATTCGGTTCAAATAACAACATCGAATCCGTCGTTATAAATCTTGAAAACGGAATTTGAGATTCGATCAATGTACTTCCAATGTACTTCTTTATGGATTCTTTATAACCGTTTTTTGTATATTCGGTTGCTCGATTTCTATGGCGAACGTAGCTCAGTTGGTTAGAGCATTGGATTGTGGTTCCAGAGGCCGCGGGTTCAAGTCCCGTCGTTCGCCCTCTTCACTGATTTAAAACATTCTTTTTTTCTTTTGAATTCACTGGTATAAAAAGATCATAAAACATAAATGATCCGTATGCCGATGAGAAAATCTTTATTTTCCCCCTTCAGAATGCCCCGTGTATTTAAAATACTCACTCTTCTTTTATTATCAGGATTTTCGATCCTAAGCTTGATTAGCTTCGACCTTACCTTGTCTTTTGACAAAAACTGGATCGGAACTTTCGGCGGTGCTTTGAGTTATTCTCTTGTATATTTATTTGGAATAGCCGCTTTAATGATTCCCGGTTTTCTATGTTGGCTAATCTTTCAGTTAATCCTAGGAGAGATCGATTCAAAGATTAAAAGAAAAAGCGTGTACTTCTTGATCTTTCTAGTCTCGTTAAACCTTATTCTTTCAATTCCGGACACTATCCATGCTCTTCCCGATTATCTGAATAACAAGATCTTTAGATACAAAACTCATTATTGTTTAGGTGGAGTCCCTTTTCACATCATCTATTCGGGTCAAAGTTCGGTACGTTCTTCTTTATCTCTTAAAAAACTTCTGGGTGAGCTGGGATCGATTTGTCTTTTTTCTTCTTTTTGTATTACGTCCCTTATTTATTTCATTGAGCCTAAACCCATTAATTGGTCAGGAATTAAACAAATAAACATAAAAAAATATTTTAAAAATAAAG
Organism: Victivallaceae bacterium; assembly: GCA_036659455.1. NCBI lineage: Bacteria > Pseudomonadati > Lentisphaerota > Lentisphaeria > Victivallales > Victivallaceae > Victivallaceae bacterium. The sequence continues at coordinate 854,935 of JAVXCN010000001.1, read as the reverse complement.
AAAAAATCAAAAATCTAATTATTAAGATTAAAAAAAAAATCTCTAAAAACCAATATTTTCCGAAAACGGATTGTATAAAGACGATAGGCTCAGAAAAATCTCCGAAATCCGAGCCGATTTTAAAAACGAAATCGCCTTTAAATTCATCCGCTAGCGATAACCCTCCGCATCCTCAAAATCGCTTACCGTATTCACCTGAAATGCTACAGATCAAGGATTCCAAAAATACAACCGTTTCTCAGTTCCGGAATTCGACAACTCCTTTACCGCTACACACTCTATTATCAAAAAATAATGCGCCGGACATTTCTTCAAATAAAGCATTTCTGGAAAAACAAGCTATAATACTCAAAGAGACTTTGGCCAAATTCGGAATTGAAGTCGGGTTGGGAGCTATTTGTTCGGGTCCTACATTAACGGCATTTGAAGTACTACCTCAGGCAGGAGTAAAGGTTCAAAAAATAAAAGCCCTAGAAAGCGATATTGCGCTTAATCTCCAAGCTTCGAGCATTCGCATCATCGCCCCTATTCCCGGGAAAGCTGCCGTAGGAATAGAGATTCCCAATCCACGTCCTCAATCCGTTGAATTTCGAGAACTTTTAGAAAATTATCTTAAACAATCTCAAAAACTTCAGATCCCTTTACTTTTAGGAAAAAAAGCTAACGGAGACAATCTTTGGACGGATCTCGCTTCAATGCCTCACTTAATCATTGCAGGAACAACCGGTTCGGGAAAATCCGTTTGCATAAACACGATTATAATGTCTATTATTATGACTTCCTTTCCTTCCGATATACGTTTAATGATTATAGATCCTAAAAAAGTGGAATTAACCGGTTATTCGAAACTTCCTCATATGTTATCTCCAGTCATTACCGAGGGATACGCAGCACACAATGCTTTAACCTGGTTAGTTAAGGAAATGGAGCGAAGATATGAAATACTCCGTCGGTTAGGTTTACGCAACATTCAATCCTTCAATGCAAGACAATTGTCTCAAGAAGACCTGGAAGAACATCCGGATATTCCGAAAAAATTTCCTTTCATTGTGGGAATAATCGATGAACTGGCCGATCTTCTATTATCTTCTTCTCAAGATATGGAAACACCAATTATCCGTATTGCTCAAATGGCTCGTGCAGTCGGCATCCACATGATTTTAGCTACTCAAAGACCTTCAAGAGAAGTAATTACGGGACTTATCAAAGCCAATTTTCCGTCAAGAATATCTTTTAAGGTTTCGAATCGCGTCAATAGCCAAATCATTATAGATGAGCCTGGAGCCGAAAATTTGATGGGGAACGGAGACATGCTCTTATTGGCACCTAATCATTTCGGTACAATCAGAGCCCAAGGTGCTTATGTTAAAGATGAGGATATAAATAAAATTATCAAAGATCTATGCTCAAAAATGCCGTTGGAATATATCATACCTTCCTTTGAACGTTCTTTTGATGAAGTAAAAGATCCATCAAGTAGTGATCCTTTATTCCGTGAGGCTACGGGAATCGTATTGTCCACCGGAAATGCCTCAACAACTTTCCTTCAGAGGAAATTACGCATCGGCTATGCAAGAGCCGCAAGTCTGATGGATCAACTTGAATCGGCCGGAATTATTGGACCCTCTGAGGGAGCAAAACCCAGAAAAATTATCGGCCGGTTAAACGAAAATTGAAACAATGATAGGATTTTGTCCCCTTGCTTCCGGATCTAAAGGCAACTGTCTCTACTTAGGTATCGAAAATACCAAAATCCTTATCGATCTCGGAATAACCAAAACTGGTTTAATCGAACGGTTACAAGCAATTGCCGTTGTTCCCGAAGAAATCGACGCCGTCTTTATTTCTCATGAACATTGGGATCACATTTCCGGATTAAAAACTTTCATCAAAGCTTTCGATGTACCCGTCATAACCAATTTGGAAACCGCACAAGCGGTGTACAATCAACTGGATTTTTTACCTAAGTTTAAAATATTTTCTACTGGTTCATATTTCGATTTTCGAGATCTTCGAATTAAAAGTTTCAACACTTGTCATGATGCAATAGATCCAGTCGGATTCGTTATTGAAACCGGAAAATTTAAAATAGGCATTTGTACGGATTTGGGACATATTACTCCTCCCGTGAAACAAGGACTTTTAGGATGCGATTATCTCTATCTCGAATCAAATCACGATGTCGCTATGGTACATAATAGCAACAGATCTACTGTTCATAAAAACAGAATTCTCAGTAAGATGGGTCATTTATCTAATGAAGATTGCGGAAAAATACTTCAAATCATTGCGGGTCCGCAATTACGACAAGTCTACCTAGCTCATCTTTCGGAGGAATGCAACTCTAGAAAAAAAGCTCTTGAAACCGTTTTAAGCTATACTAAAGAACTTCCTATCAAAATTACCATTGCGGAACAACATACAATTTCATTGCCTTGCTATTTTGAATGTTCTAACGAAAAAGCATTGAAAAACTTCTTCGATTGAAATAGGATTTGACTTCCGAAAGGATAAGACTACAATCTGCATTTAACGTGAAAATTAAACTCTCTTTCAATAACAATGTCCTGGAAACCAAAGAGCTATCCATTGAAAGAATCGAAAAATTACTGAACTTTAAATTTATTCCGTCCCTAAAATACATTAATTGGAAAACCGAGCGTAAAGTAAAAAAACTTTATGCTAAAGCGTATACCAAAGGACTTATTGATCCTTTAGCGTTATGGCTCGGTAAATTTCATAAAAAAGATTTAATCGGGCAATTAATGAACTCTTTGGCTCTTTGCTGGACCGGTCCGCATATCGGATATGGTGTTTTTGCAAAAGATAGGATCGCAAAATGGCAGTTTATCGGAGAATATGCAGGAATTTTAAGACCGAGAAAAGTCTTTTGGAAAGATGAAAATGATTACTGTTTCCGTTATCCGCTACCATTTATCTCATTGAATCATCTGACCATTGACAGTGAAGAATCCGGAAATTTAACTCGGTTCATCAATCACAGTGATAACCCGAACGCTGAGTCAATCGGAGTATTTCATAACGGAATTTTTAGAGTAATTATCCGAGCAACGAAAGACATTACGGTGGGAGAAGAAATCACTTACCACTATGGACCATTATATTGGAAACACCGTAAAAAATTCCCTGAGTTAACTCCTAAATAATCTTAAAATTTCTCATAAGTGCCCATTAACACACTTTTTTCGATAACATGAGGTTCGATTAATTGTAAAAATTCGGACCTGGATAACCCCTCCTGAAAATCGGTTAATCGATCCAGAGCATAAAGAGTAAAAAAATACCTGTGTTTGCGATCAGGCGGACATGGTCCCATATATCCCAAAGTCCCCCCCGTATTAAAACCACAAACACCGTTTTTTTCGCCTTCTTCTAGAAAAGTCATCTGCGCATCGAGATTATATAAAATCCAATGTACCCATAACCCATCTTTCCTAAGATTCAAAGGAACATCCGGATCTTCCATAAGAAGAGCCAGACTCAAAGTATTGTCAGGAATTTCTTCAAAAATTAAGGGAGGGCTGATATCTATGCCTTGGCAAGTATACTTGGCAGGAATATTACCGCCCTCTTTAAAGAATTCACTTTTCAGCAACATCCGAAAACCTTTTTATAAACTTCAGACTCCTCGTTATAACAGGTGAGAAACATAAAAAACAAAGAAATTCATATACGGTCATTCCGAAACGAATTCGATTAATCAATAACTGCCGTAGAATCGACGGGTGAAAGTTCAGCTAAAGGATGTTTTAACTCAAATACATCTTTCAATAATCTTAAAACGGCATACAAATTCAATGTCACCATACCGATAAAACTCAAGTCGGATAATACCCAAATAAATTTCGTCCCTAAAAATCCTCCGAAAGGAACTATCCCGATATACAAAATTTTAAGGCATTTATGCCAAAAAATATTATCGGATAAGAAGGATAGACTTTTTTCAGCACAGGAAAACCAGGCTAAAATAGTCGTATATCCAAACAGAATCATAACAGAGAATACCGATAAGGAACCTATGCAAGGGCCCGCTGCTTTCACAAAAGCCCATCGAACCATTGAGGCACTTAACGCCCCTGAATGCGGATAGGCTCCGGAAACCAACAAAGCCAATCCGGTAACAGTACAAACCGTCATAACAACCATCGGGGGAAACAAAGTCACCAAGCCATCTATTACAGGATTTTTAGTATTACTATTTGATTGTAATAGCGATACTACACCACTCCCACAGTCGGTAGCCAATATAGCTCTGTTCATTCCGGTGGATAAAACACGGGATAGAGTATAACCTGCAACACCGGAAACACCTGCTTTCACTCCGAATACGGAAGAGAAAACATAACGCAAAACGGGTAATAACTGATCGATATGCTTAATGATTACATAGCAACAACCCGACAAATAAATAATCGCTATAAAGGGAACTATTCTGGAAGAGAATCTTGCAATCCCGTTACCTCCCTTAATCAAAACCATCCAAACAGGGACCATGATGAAAAGCCCCAGAATGAAAATACTGATTTTAGCGTTGGTATCAATGATATCTACGGCAGATAAAACGATACAATTCATCTGCATCATATTGCCTGCCAAAAAAGCAGTCGTAATAGTGAAAAAACAGAATAAACAGGCCAATTTTCGGCTATTCAGTGCATTGAATAAACAACCGATAGGTCCTCCGATATATTGTTCTTTTTTCAGATAACGATATTTGCAACCGAGATAAGAACCGGCAAATTGCACGATTCCGCCAAAAAAAGCCGCTACCCACATCCAGACCAAAGCTCCCGGCCCTCCGGTAGTAAGAGCTACTGCAATTCCGGCAATATTACCCGTTCCTAAATTACCCGCCAAAACGGCGGTAATCGACTCATATCTTGAAATTTCATGATCTTGGCCGGACGAATGCATAGCTCCGGTCGTCAAAAAACGACAACTGGCACCCAATCCTCGAAATTGCATACCTCTGAATTTCCAAGTTAGAATCCCACCTAAAATCAATAACATCGGGAAGAGTACATAGAAAGTCAATATATCGTTAAAATTGACAAGGAAACCGAACATCAACACCTCCAAACGTGTTCAGTAAGACAAACCGTCCAAAAATATTAACACAAAACAAGAAATTAGATCATCTAAATGATGTCATCACATAAAGAGGGTATCTATAATAGATAAAAAAATATTAAGAAATCTGATTTAGATATAAATTAATTAGATCATCCCAAAGACCTTTATCTATCAGAGAAGAAATGACTTCCGTTTCCATACCGATGGACGCAGCAAAATCGGCTATGTCTTTATCTAAAAAAAGCCCCTTTGCCTTCACGGACGCAAAGATCTCTTTAAGTCTAGAAATGAAAAGATTCCAGATCCAACTGCGATTTTGCATTTCAATAAATTCGCTTTTCAATTTTGAGTCCGAATGAATACTCTCAAGAAAGTTGAAGGGATGCAAACTCTGAATTCTTCCGAGAGCGGCCATTATTTCGGATTGCGACATGGCAATACCCAAAGAAGATTTATTCGCACAAGAAGACACGACATATCTTATATCCTGCTCATCCTGTGAAGTTAGCGGTTCGGTATATTTCTTAAAATTTTGAGGGAGCATCATAGCCTCTTTCGTCTTACTCTTTCTCAAGGTCCTGGGAAGCACTCGCGGCTTTATCTTTTTTTTAGAAAAAAATCCGGCAGATCTTTGCACCGACTGTTTTTCTTGCAAAGGCATCACTTGCTCATTAGAAGATTTTTTCTTTCTTCTTAAAAATAAACTCATTGCATTCGAAGAAACCGGTGCCAATGCCGCGCCGAACAAAAACGCACACATTAACCACATCTTAATCTTATCCATACTTTAAAACCAACACTAACACAACGATGAACAATCCGATATGGGCTTTAAAAAAATCCTGCTTAATTAAAGGACAATACCTAAATTAAAAAGGAAATATACTCGTATTATAACTTAAAGGAAAAATTCTGCAAATATCCAAAAAAATTAATACATTTAAATGAAAACATTCTTGTTTTTCTAAGGTTGATTTGATATTGGAATTTTTGTTATGAATGACGCTTATTCTATAAAAAAGACGAGAGGAGACTGAATAGATGTTGCTGAAACAACGAGTCGCCGGATTTGTAATCCTCCTATTAGCCTTTTCGTCCTTTTCCGTTCTATCTCAGGCGAAGACCCCTAGCTTTAGCAAGAATTTGTTTGTAAAGATAGGTTCCGAACAATGGGTGGAGGAAAAACTTCGAGAATATCCGGAGCTCTTATGGTTAGCCGATTCTCAATATTCTCTGATACCTTTGAACATTCCCGAATCCAGAGAAAAACATCGGCTATGCTTTTCTTTAGATCTATTCAATAAACAATCTCCGGAATTCGATGAAGCTATTAGAAGTTTAGCTTATCTCAACCTAATTTTGGACGGCTCGAAAACAGCCTATAATTCATTATTGTCTCTGCAGGAAGGAGCAGTCCTACCCTTCAAGCAATTTATATCCATACACAAATATTTCAAGCAATTGTCGGCTTCTTTGAGTATTCAATCAGGGAAAGAGCAAAGTGTCAGATTTTTTGAAAGTGCGGTTATCTTTAGAAGGATAGGCAACTCTTTAAAAGCACGTCAGATTTTTCAACCTTATTTCAGGGAAGACAATGAATCGGTTTTCCGAAAAAAGGCATTTCAAGTTCTTAACAGATTTCCCGAACTGGCTCCTTCTTATGCTCGTTTGTCTGAACATTTAAAAACTTATCTGCAGCAAGTCGGTCACATAATCGATTATCCCAACGTCTTTAATTTAACTGAATCGTTCTTTGCTTGGGAAAAATTAAACTCGGTCAATGATCCCGTGCTTGCCTCAGTCGATTTATCTCTTTATTTTTTGAGCGCTTGTGGACAATTCGGCTGTGATGCTGTTTTTTACAAAGATTTTTCCTCCTTTATTCAAGCTAATCGTTTACTAAAAGATTACGGAGCAAAAGTCGCATATTACTATTATTTATCCTCTAAGGCTAAATCTTTCGGATTTGATCCTACGAATAAAATCGATGAAGCTTTGACTCGAATAGCTGTTTTAGTCGGTTGTGAGGAGAAATCATCCGATGGAATATTCCTGAAAGAAGGCTTTTCAAAACTTTCCGAACTTGAAGCCAAAGTTTTTATCGCTCATTGTTTCCATGCGGACACCCCTAAAAAGTTAAATATGAAGGGTCTTTCGGACTTAATCAAAAGTCTGTCTTCTCGTTTGGTAATAGAAGATAATAATCGAAAAGAGGTCATTGCCTCCACACTTAAAATCTTTTCTCAGACGTTATTAACCTATAATGATATGAAAACAAAGAATCTCCTGGAAACGGACACGGAATTGCATTTTGAAGATGCTTTAAGTTCTTATAACGAAATCGATCTTAACCATAAAGAATTCAGCATCAGAATTCATGCCAACGGGCAGGTAAATCTCATTGTCTAGTAGACTTTATCAATCGGCCTACAACGTTTTGAATAGATTAGCCATCTCTATAGCTGTCTTTATACCTTCGTAACCTAAGTTGGCGCCCTTAACCCCTGCGCGAGCAAAAGCTTCTTCCGCAGTCATTGTCGTAAGAATGGAAAAAGTAATCGGGATAACAAATTCCAAAGATAAGGAATGAATTCCTGCAGCTACTTGATTACAAACATGTTCAAAGTGTTGAGTTTCTCCTTTAATAACAGCTCCTAAACAAACAATTGCATCAAGACGTCTATCACTTTGCAGCAACTTCTTAACTGTCACCGAAATTTCAAAAGCACCGGGAACTTTTACAACCGAAAGATCTTGAATCTTTCCTCCGTGTTGTACAAATCCGCTACTTGCTCCTTCTATCAAAAGCTTTACAACCGGATAATTAAATTTAGAAGCGACTATACCAATCGATAATCCTTCCGCTAGATAATTTCCCTCCGCTACCCGATTTTTCAAATCAAATTTATCCATATTCTTTGTCCGGTTATACTTTTAAATATTTAACCAATGTCCTAATTTGTTTTTTTTTGTTTCTAAATACTTTGTATTTTCATCATTAAGTACTACCGGAAGAGCGACTCTTTCAACGATTTTCAAGCCGAATCCGGATAAACCACTGTACTTCGCAGGATTGTTCGTTAAAAGTCGAATAGTCGTTAAACCCAAATCAGCTAAAATCTGGGCTCCTATTCCATATTCCCGCGAATCTACAAGTAAGCCTAATTCAAGGTTGGCTTCTACGGTATCCAAGCCTAAATCCTGAAGAGCATAAGCCTGAATCTTATGTCCTAAGCCGATTCCTCTTCCTTCCTGTCCTCTCAAATATACGACGACTCCTCCGCCTATATTGGATATAATTTGTAAAGAGGATTCGAGTTGATTACCGCAATCGCATCGAGTAGATAACAGAATGTCACCGGTTAAACATTCGGAATGAACACGAACCATAACATTTTGTTTCTCATAAACATCCCCCTTAACCACAGCCAGATGTTGTACGTTGTCAATTAATGATTCATAAACATGAATAATAAATTCTCCGAAACGCGTAGGCAAACGAGACGATGAAATTCGCTTAACCAAAACTTCCGATTTTCTTCGGAATCGAACAAGTTCGTCAATAGAAGTGATCGGAATTGAATATTGCCGGGAAAAAATTCTGAGATCATCTAAACGAGCAATAGAGTAATCGGGATTGACAACCTCTGCTATAACACAACAAGGGTTGATCCCCGCCAAACGAGTTAGATCAACAGCCGCTTCGGTATGACCGGTCCTTTTCAAAACACCGCCTTCAGTAGCCTTAAGAGGAAATAAATGTCCGGGCCTAACAAAATCAACCGGAAGACTTTCGGGGTCTGCTAATAAACGAGCCGTTTTTCCTCTATCGGAAGCCGATACCCCCGTAGTCACACCTTTTGCCGCATCGACGGATATGGTAAATCTTGTTTTGAATCGATCGCTGCTTTCGGGAACCATTAAAGGAATTTCGAGACGCTTTAGACTTGCGGCATCCATAGCAGTACAAACGACTCCGCTGGTATGTTGAAGAAGAAACGACATCTTTTCCGTCGTTACCTTTTCGGCGGCAATCATCAAATCCCCTTCATTCTCTCTGTTGGGATCATCCACTATCAGAATAAAGTCACCCCTGTTGAGAGCCTCAAGAACATCTCCTAAAGAAGAAAATCCATCCATTCATTGACACTAAAATAAAATAAGGGGACAGAATATCAAAAATATCCAATGCAAAACAGGTCTTTTTAAAAAAATGACAACATAAAAAATTTTTAACATTAACGAGGGCAACTATAATCGGCGCGGAAACCTCTCCCAACTTTGTGGACATCATCCAATGTCAAAACATATTTCTCCGCAATATTATGAATACCCAATGACGGCATTGAGAATCCTCGATGACCCTCTCCTAAAATACAAGGACCATAATATACGATAAAAAAATCAGCCAGTTTCTCTCTTAAAAAAGCACCATGAACAGCAGCTCCTCCCTCAACCAAAATCCTCAAGCAATTCTTCCGTTGCAATATTTCGATAAGACGGACGAGATCTATAAAACCGAATTTTCCCTGTAAAGTAATCGTTTCAACGTCTTTCGCATTCAATCGCAGTATTAATTTCTTAGGACATCGATCGGTAGTCACATAGAGAGTAGGCGCTTCTTGAGTGCAAAAAATCTTTTCATCTCCCGAAACTCTGCCCGAAGAATCCAAAACCACCCTTAAAGGAGGATTAAATGACTGAATATTCGGGTGACGTACGGTCAATAGAGGGTTATCTCTAATTACGGTTTTGCTACCTACTATAATTGCTTGCGAAGCAGCTCGTTCCATTGCCGCGTCCAATCTGGATTCTTCATCAGTAATCCATTGAGAAGAACCGTCTTTTGCGGAAAAACAACCGTCGATGCTTAAAGCGGTTTTTAAAACTACTCGCGGTCTAGCACAACTTCTTTGATATAAATAATCACTTAAAGACCTTTCAACTTCTTGCCTTCCGATCCCGACAATCGTTTCAATACCAGCCTTTAGAAGTTTTTCTATCCCTTGCCCGGCAACACGCACATCCGGATCTTTTATTCCAACAATCACTTTTTTAAAACATTGTCGAATCAATAAATCTACGCACGGAGGTCGTTTTCCGAAATGACTGCAAGGTTCCAGAGTGACGTATAATAGGCATGAAGAAAAATCCGTGTCTTTTTCCGCTCCTCTTATAGCAACCTCCTCAGCATGTAAAGTACCTGGACCTTCATGCCATCCAGCAGATATTATGCGATTGTCTTTTACGATCAAGGCACCTACCCAAGGATTCGGAGGAGATAAATACCGCCCCTTAAGCGAAAATGAAATAGCTTCTCGCATAAAAAACAGTTGTTGACGATCATGCTCTTCCATATACTTGACTCACATTGAAAACACGGTCACGGCAGTTGTAGTATGCTCGACATAAAGTTAATCCGCAAGAATCCCGAACAATGCGAAAAGCTCCTAAAAAGAAAAGTTTCGGATGTTTCCTTATCCGAAATTTTGACTCTTGACGAACGGATCAGAAATCTAAAAACCGAATCCGAACGATTGGTTTCCCATAAAAAAACTCTTTCGGAAAAAATACGATTAGCCAAAAGCGATCCCAATCTAAAGATTCAATTAATTCAAGAAGTTGATGATTTGAAAGAAAAAATCGCTTTTCTTGAACAACAATTGACTCAGACGAAAGACGAATTTTTCCGACGAATGTCGTATCTTCCGAATTATCCGGAAGAAACCGTTCCCGTAGCCGAAGGGAAGGAAGGCAACATCGTTATTAAATCGTGGTCCGAAAAACCTACTTTTAATTTTCATCCTCTAAATCATTTGGAGTTAAACGATAAACACGTTCTGTTTGATTTTGAGAGAACTGCAAAGACGACCGGTTCGGGTTGGCCTGCTTATCGAAATCTCGGAGCCAAACTTGAATGGGCCTTATTATCCTTTATGATGGATAAACAGGTTGAACATGGGTTCGAACTTTGGTTGCCCCCGCTTTTGGTAAAAAAAGACATTTTATTCGGATCGGGGCAAATACCCAAATTCGACGGTCAATATTATAAAGTAGAAGACGGCAACCAAAGTCTTTACCTTATCCCAACCGCAGAAGTCGTATTAAACGGATTGCATTCCAATGAAATATTCCGCGAGTCCGAACTTCCTCTTACTTATGCAGCCTTTTCACCCTGTTTCAGAAGAGAAGCCGGAGCTGCAGGAGCTCAAGAACGAGGACTTGTCAGAGTTCATCAATTTCACAAGATAGAAATGTTTGCTTTTACGACTCCCGAACAGAATCAAATAATTTTTGATAAAATGCTGGCAACGGCAGAAGATATTCTTATTTCTTTAGGGCTCCATTATCAATTATCCTTATTAAGCACAGGAGACATGTCCTTTACGGCATGCAGGACAATCGACGTTGAGGTATGGCTTCCCGGACAAAGCCGTTACTATGAAGTGTCCTCCATATCGAACTGTAGTGACTATCAGGCCAGACGGTCCAATATCCGTTATAAGGATCAAGACAACCGTCTTCATTTCGCACATACTTTAAACGGTTCCGGTCTGGCAACTCCTCGATTGATGGTTGCTTTGCTTGAAAATAATCAAACCGTCGATGGCTCTATCATTATTCCTCAAGTTTTAAGAAAATATCTAAACGGAATGGAAAGAATCGAGATATTATGATGGATCCTCAAAAGCCGAACTCTCATTTTTCAAGAGATACCGTAAAAACTCATCTTGAAAAAGTTAAACAAAAATTAGGAGTTTCGGTTGATGAGTCTCACGATAATAATCGTCCGTTACTACATATTTTTATTAAGGAAACGAGAGATTTTTGCTGCTTATTATTTTTGCTCAGAACTTTTTTATATTTTATTTATCCTTCGATAAAGCTTACTTTCGCACCTCTTTGTCTCTTTTCGGTCTCTCTTATTTTCATCCGTGCGAGTATGATTACGTTAAATTCCTGGAATCACTTACAATTTGCTCACAACAAAATAAATGAAGAAAGAAAAGAGATAGAAGACAATCCTGAAGAAGAAAAAGAAGAAATAATAGCTATATATGAAGCAAAAGGATTTCAAGGAAAATTATTGGAAGAAATTGCCGATTATCTGACCTCAGACTCTCAGCTTCTTCTTAATAGTATGATTCAGGAAGAACTAAAATTGGATAATGAAACATATCTTCATCCGTTAAAACAGGGTCTGAGATTCGTTTTAATAACTCTTCCCGTATTAGTTATCCTAATACCTTCGATTTTGATACCTTCATATACGATTTCAGGATGTGTCGTGGGTCTTGTATTTTCTCTTTCAGCTGTTATCCGCGCCTATTATTTAGGCACTAATACGGTTACTTCTTTCGTTTGGAATATCGGTTTTTTTATAACCGTATTCGAATCATTGCGAATATTCGTTAATCTACTGAAGTAGGTATCTATGTTTAAAAAGTTTTTTTTTGTACCGAATAGATTTAATCCGGAATTGCTAACGGATTTTTTCGAATCGGGCATGTCGGAAAATACCAGTCCCTTACTCTCTAAGAAAGATCGTAAATTCAGTTCTTATTTATCTCTGAAATCCGCACTATTTTCAGCCGTTATATACACATCGGGTCTCCTTGCCTATAAATTACATGCTCTTAATTTATGCAATTTTCTAATCCTACTCACATTTTTCATAGCAGGCACTCCTGCCGTTATAAAATCTATCGAAGACGTCTTGAATAAATCCGTTAATATCGATAGTTTAATGACCGTAGCGGCTTTCGGCTCCATATTTATCAATGGAGAAAAAGAAGGAGCTCTTCTACTCGTATTATTCGCTATTTCGGAAGCTATGAGCCAAATGGTTTCCTCTAAAACAAAAAATACTCTTTCCTCTCTTAAAAAATTAACTCCCAATGTAGTTTGGGTCATTAATGAAGACGGAACGCTTGCCAAAACTTTGATTAAACAAGTTAAAGTCGGACAAATTATTAAGATAAAAAGCGGAGAGGTAGTTCCTTTAGACGGTATTATCATAAGAGGGTCTTCATCTCTCAATCTTATGCACCTCACAGGAGAGAAAATTCCGCAAGCCTGTAAAGAAGCCGATCAAATACCTGCGGGTGCCTATAACATCGAAGGAGCTTTCGATTTGGAAGTCACCAGACTAGGTTCGGATTCTACCGTAGAACGTATTATCCAACTGGTAGTTCAAGCTCAAAATACGAAACCGCGTTTGCAAAGAAAATTAGATCGATATTCTTCGATTTATGCAGCAACTATTTTTATTATTGCTACTGTTGTTGCTATTGGGCTACCTCTCATATCATCCACACCTTTTTTGGGACAAGAAAGCTCTTTCTATAAAGCATTATCTTTTCTCATAGCGGCTTCTCCTTGTGCATTAATTATTGCCGTACCCATTGCTTATTTGAGTGCCATCAATGCGTGCGCCAAAAAAGGCATTCTCTTAAAAGGAGGAATCACTCTGGATGCCGTAAATAAATGTGATGCCATAGTTATGGACAAAACGGGAACTCTGACCATCGGCGAACTCACTTGCATAGGATATCAAATTTTCGGAAAATTTCCCGATTACAATCCTTTATCTCTTGCAATGGCCTTAGAACAGTCATCTTCTCATCCGATTGCTCAAGCTATCGTTGATTTTTCACAAAAAGAAGGAGTTGTTCCTCTACATTTGACTGCTTACCATATGATCCCCGGGATCGGAGTCGAGGCTCTGATCGAGGAAGAAAAGGTATTCATCGGAAAATCGGAATTTATCATGCCTATGGTATCCGAAGATCTACGTCTTGAGCTAACGAGATGCATTACGGAATCCAAGGAAAAGGGAGACACTTGTTCTTTGCTTAAAACAACCACGGGAGTGCTTTTGTTTCGCTTTAAAGATTCTCCTAGACCGGAAGCTTGCGAAGTCATCAAGCAATTGAAAAATCTTAATATGACAACCATTATGCTAACGGGTGATCATAAAACAAGTGCTCTCAATATTGCCTCCGAATTAAATATTACTGAAGTTCTTTATGATCTCGATCCTGCCGAAAAATTACATGCAATCCGTAATTTGGCAGAGAAACACAACTTAATTATGGTGGGTGACGGTATTAATGACGCTCCTTCACTCGCACAAGCCACCGTGGGAGTGGCCATGGGACAAGTAGGTAGTGCCTCTGCAATAGAGGCAGCGGATGTAGTTTTATTACGGGATAATTTAACCGGTTTAATTTGGTTAATCAATAAAGCTAAGCAAACTCAAAACATTGTTCTGCAAAATCTCGGACTGGCTGCCGCTATCATTTTACTTATTTCCGTACCCGCGTTATTCGGAATAATCCCTCTTTGGTTAGCCGTTATTCTCCATGAGGGCAGCACGATAATCGTCGGGTTAAATGCATTAAGATTACTGAAAACCTAAAAAAGTCGGCGACTGTAAATGCTTTGCAGGATTCCTAATGCCGACATCGTAGCCACGACAGAAGAACCTCCGTATGAAACTAAAATTAAAGGAACTCCGGTAATGGGAAGACATCCGCACATCATACTGATATTAATAAGCACGTGCATGGTAATATAAACCGTAATCCCTGCGGATAACAATTTACCGAAATCATCTTTTGCAACCATTGTAGTTTTATAGCCGAAATAAATCAGTCCGTAGAAAAGAGAAATTAAAAATAACAAACCGATAAAACCGAACTCTTCTCCAAAAGCCGAAAAAACAGAATCGGTGTAACTATAAGGCAACCAACCTCTTCCGGCAAATTCTCCCGAACGCCAACCTTGTCCGGAAAACCCTCCGATACCTATTGAAGTTACTGAAGCGCGTTGATGATGATTATCCGGATTGAGACGTTCGTATTGATATTCTTTCAAAATCTTTAAAGCTGACGGTTTGACTTTATCGAAGGGTAGAACACCTAAAAAAACAGTCAATAAAACACAGGCACTTACTATTCCCAGACAAGATAAAATACGGATCAATAAAGGCTTAATCTTAGCTAAATAAAAAACAACGAGAGCATTCAGCCATAAAATTAAAGCAGTGCCTAAATCCGGCTCCTTTAAAATCAAATAAAAAGGTATGCAAACGATTGTAAAAGCCCAACCTGCAGTTAACCAAGAAGATATTACATATTTTTTATTGTCTAAAAAAAAACTTAACATAATAACAATCACAAGTTTAGCATATTCCGAAGGTTGAACGCTAAGCCCGATCAAAGGCAGCCGATACCACCGATGAACACTTTGAACAGCCGGGGTAAAAAAAAGTCCGATTAAACTAATAATAGTGATTATATAAATAGGTAAAGCCCAATTTCTAAGGCTGTTGTAATCAATCACAGCAAAGAAACAAAAAATTCCCCATCCCAAAATAAAATGTCTGAGTTGCATCAAGGATTTCGGAGTAAAAAAAGTTTTTCCGGAAGAACTCAAGGATGGATCAACGGAAGAAATCACTGTAAGACTAATACCCATCAATATTAAAATAATTATGATGCTAAACCGATTAATATATCTTAAGTACTTATAATTACTCATATCCGAATTATCAGGAAATTCACAAATCTTATGAAGATAATTTATTTCAATTTTTTACAAGTACGCTCGACTAATCAATTAATGAAAACAATCATTCATTCCTTAAAAACGGAAGCTCTAACGGTACTCCATGCTCTCTATCAATCCGAAGGAAAAGGTACTTTCGGAAAATCGTGGTTATCTTCGGAAAAAAATCTGACAACATCTTTTGCATTTTTTCTTAAAATACAAGAGCTTGACAATGCATTGTTAACGACTATCGGGTCCCGAGCGATATGCAACTTGCTCGAAAAAGAAAATATTAAAAACTTTCGCATCAAATGGCCTAATGATGTGATGGTAAACGATAAAAAAATAGCCGGAATTCTTTGTGAAACAATCCCTATCAACGAAAAGCTTTGCATCATCTTAGGCTTAGGATTGAATATCAATACCGGTATCGATTTTCTAAATCTAATCCCTCAACCCGCCACTTCTCTTTTTCAAGAAATCGGAAAAAAACATGATATATCGAAAATAAAAAAAACGATTACGAAATATATTATTAAAAACGTACTACAAACATTTGGACATTTAACGATGTGGGATTAGAAATAACCGCCCATGACAAGCTCCTTAAAACGAAACCCTTCTCTGGCTAAGCTATAGAACAATCCCATTCTTTGACAGTTATAAGCTTCAACGATTTTATACAACGAATTTTCATAAAAAGAAGATAAATTGGCTGCAGCCCAAAAATTTTCTAATCGCGTCATAAAAAACAACTTATCCTCTTCAGACATTACGTCCATGGATTCAATACATGCATCTAATCGCTCAAAACATTGTTTCAATCCAGCTGTCATCTCTTCCAAACAACTCGCAAAATCTTCCGCCTTATTTAAAAAACATCTCCAAGAAACCTCCCGCATACTAATCAGAATATCGATCTCCTCCGAAAGATTGTCCGATTCGCTTTTAAATTCGTTGTCAAATAATGAATGACTGAACGCTTCCTTTAAAGCGAGTCGTTTTTCCGTTTCCTGAATCATTATTAATTGCCAAGATACAACTGTTGATCGAACAAGATTCCTCAAACGGATATAACTGCCCCAAGATAGTCCGGACAAAAAACAAATGAGCAAAACTGAAACACAAACAAACACGGTGACGAATACCTTATTTATCGGTCGAAAATTTATCTTTTTATCCTATCACGATTATGTAAACAAGCATCGATTTCAGAGGTCGTCAATTCACGATATCCGCCGTAAGGCAGTCCTCCGAGCACTAAGCTTCCTATACGAATTCTAGCTAAAGATAATAGGTTTAATCCTGCTATTTCGGCTAACAAGCGAACTTCATGCTTTTTGCCTTCGCCCACTACTACTTTGAGAGTTCCCCTACGTATTTTCGTAACCGAAACCGGTTTTATGATCGAACCGTCAATCAGACCTCCGTTCATAAAAGACTTTAATTGAAAATCGGAGACGTCTTGCGACACCTTTAAAAGATATTCCTTCGTAATTCCGTATGAAGGATGAATGATTTTATTGGCAAAATCACCGTCATTCGTAATCAAAAGCAAACCGGTCGTCTCTTTATCCAATCGACCTACCGTAAAAACTCTGTAGGGCAAATGAGCAAAAAGATCTATAACCAATTTATCATTAAGAAATTTTTTTTGAGACGAGCACAAATAACCTTCCGGTTTATGCAGCATAAAATATACTTTGTTTTGCAATATGACTCTTTCTTCGTCATACATCACGACGTCTTTTTGAGGATCGACGGCAATAAACGGTCCTTCGGCAACTACGCCATTAACCATGATTTTGCCGTCAAAAATCAACTTGTCACAGCCTCTTCGTGAAGCCACTCCCGCCGAGGATAAAAATTTATTCAATCTGATCTTTGTCACTTGCGAAATCTACTCATATAAAATCAGATATTTTGCCCGTAAAATGAATTAGTGTCTAATATATTGAAATAATAAGGTATCTTAAATTAAACTTGACATTGATTCAATATTAAGATTCTTTTAAAACTAATTAATCACTCGAGATCGTTTTATGCCTCTACTCATCCTACTACGTCATGGAAAATCCGTTTGGAATGAAAAAAATTTATTTACGGGCTGGGTAGACATCCCGTTAAGCGAGACCGGAATTAACGAAGCTTTAAAAGCCGGTTCGGTCATTCGTCACTTACCGGTAGACATTATTTACACTTCTTGCTTGGTCCGAAGTCTTATGACCGCCTTACTCGCGATGACAAGTCATGAATCGGGTAAAGTTCCGTTTTTGGTTCATGATGAAGATTCCAAGGCGTTTGAAAAATCATTTTTCGATAACCCGGAAGAAAAAAAGCAACTTATTCCTCTTATTCAAAATTCGTCACTTAACGAAAGAATGTACGGTAAGCTTCAAGGAAAAAATAAAGCCGCTACGGAAAAGGAATTCGGGAAAGAACAAGTGGCTCTTTGGAGAAGAAGTTTCCGAACTCAACCTCCTGAAGGAGAAAGTCTTTTCGACACTGCTCAAAGGGCAGTTCCTTACTTCAATGACTTTATTAAGAAAGATCTGGATAACGATAAAAACGTTTTAATAGCCGCTCACGGTAATTCGTTGCGTTCTCTAGTTATGGAAATAGACCGGCTTAGTGAAGAAGAAGTCCTTTCATTGGAAATTCCTACGGGATATCCAATCATATATAAATATGAAAACGGCAATTTTTCGAAGTATCGCTGATGATGTGGTTTAATAACCGCACTTGCGGCCCCTTATTCCCACAAGTAAAAGAAGCTTTTTGCTCTTATTCCGATTTTTTCGGTTCTTTAGAAAACATAAGAAGTCTTTTAGCGAAAGCTGAAGAATCCATTAGAGCCTTAACGGGATGTTCGCCGGAAGATTATGTTTTTAGATTTTTAGGGAACGGCGGACATCCCGCTTCGTCGTTATTTCCTGCCGTTTTTTTAAATTCTTTGCGACATCAAGGTAAAAACGGTTTTTTAATACCTGCTACCGCCGAGAAACAATACATTGCTACGGTAAAAAATATGCAAATTTACGGTAGTCAATATGATTGGGTTCCTTGTACGGACGGAATAATAAAACAAGAAGCTCTTATTGCTTCACTGTCACCTAGAACTCTTTTATTCTCTTTTTCTTTGGTCAATGGTCTTACCGGTATTATACAACCGTGGGAAGAAATTTTCGACATTTGCAAACAAAGAGATATCTTGATTCATGTGGATATCTCCCATGGTTTAGGAAAAATTCCTTTAACGCCTTTAAATACTCAAGCAGATTTCATTTCTTTTTCTGGAATTTCCCTAAATGGGATTCCCGGAACCGGCGGTATTTTCATTAAAAAAAAACTTTTTCGTAATTTACAGGTCTTCTTTCCCGATTTTAACGAGACTCACCCCTCTCAAACACTGGCAGGTAATATTGCTCTCGGAGAAACGGCCTTATGTTTAGCTAAAGAAAGTGATTTTATAAATCTGGAAATCAATCGACTAAAACATTTACTTGAAGACCGTATTATTGACCGTATTCCGACTGCTTCCATAGTCTTTGAGGGCATCGATCAAGTACCGGATGTAACCGTTGTGCATTTTGAAGGAATAGCTGCCGAATCTCTCGCATTTATTCTCAATCAAAATCAAATCTATCCGGCTCTAGGAAACAACATATTCCAATCTCTTCCTGAAATTCTTCAAGCTTCGGGAATTTCTGCAACTCAAGCTTTTTCCTGCTTATCTTTTGCTCTATCTCCTTTCATTATCGAAAAGGATATCGCCTCGGCAATAACCCATATCGCCGGTGGAGTCGACAAACTTATGAGTCATATAACCGAGGATATAAGATATGACTTTTAAACCCGAAATTCTTTACGGCTGGGAATCTTACGGTCAAAAAGCCGTTAATAAAATTCTTTCTCCCCGTTGCGTCGGTACTTTTACCGATGAAGAAGCTCGTAATCAAGAATTGACCCTAATCAAAGAACACAAAGGACATGTTCTGGTCGGAAACATGATCCATATATATTGGTTAATCGATAGCGAAACAGGATTTATCGTTGATGCCAAATTTCAGGCATTCGGAAACCCTGCTCTGATTGCTATCGGTGAAACGGCCTGTGAAATGATGATCGGTAAAGAATACACGAACGCCTATAACGTATCTTTCGAAACTATCGATCTCAACCTCAAAGATTCTTCCGGGGTATCTCTTCCTTCATCCTGCATAATGTATTTCGGACTTATTATAGATGTTCTCGATGGTCTGGCCGAAAGTTGCACTATGATTCCCGGAATTCCTTTGTCTTCTTTCGTGTCTCGGGAAGAAGACAATCCTGATCTTGAATCTCTTCTGCCTCCGCTAAACAAGGAAGATTGGGAAGGTTTATCGGATGACGACAAAAAACAACGCATTCTAGTTGCACTGGAGGCTTGTATAATTCCTTATATCCGAATGGACGGAGGAGATATTTCCGTTCTTAACGTGATTCATAACACGGTAACTATAGCATACCAAGGGGCTTGTACGGGTTGTTACTCTGCCGTCGGTTCTACGTTAAATTCCATCATTGAAATATTAAAATCTTATGTGTATTCAGATATTGAAGTTCAAGTAGAAGAAAATTCTCTCTTTTTCAAACCTTCGGATGCCTGAGGCATAATTGAAATCATCCGTTCCCATCCATAAAAAATTGTAAATTTTTTTTATTTTTGTTACAGGTTGTTAAAAAAGGGGATAGATAACAAACGTGACGTACGGCAAAGATATTCTTAACCGGATCCATTCCATGATCCAAAGAAAAAAATTACTCCTCTTGATTCTTGGAGGCGTCGTTGTTTTCATATCTCTAAATCTAAAAATGAAAAATGCCCCTATAACTCCTTTAAATTCTCATTCGGAAAAAAAAACTTCGTTGCAAATGACCGATAAACCCTTTTCATTTTCGGGAATGATGAAATTCAATGAAAACGGAGAATTCGATCTAACGGGACAAAGACTTTTTAAAGAACAAATAGAAAGAGATTTAACTTCATTCAGTTTTATAGAATCCGCTAAAGCAGCTTTTTTCTTAGACGAAAATGATCGAGAACTATCCAAGCTTTCTTTAATTATTACTCCTACCGAAGATATAAAAATACTTACGAACAATCAGGTACACTCTCTTATCGGTTATATCAAAGGACATCTAGGACATATTCATACGAACATGATTTCCGTTACGGATCATAACGGAGTATCTTATTCTACGGAATTTCATCAAGAGGAACTTGCTGTCGAGCAACAAGAAAATAAAATCAAAAACTCATTGTCACTGCATATAAGTAACCTAATGCCGAAAAAACACTATTTTCTAAATTTTCAGTTAAAAAAAAACTCCAGAAATGATTGGGAAGGTTATCTGGACATCATATTAAATACCGATTTTTTAAAAACGATTTCTTCGAAATCCAAAGCATTATTAATGGATAATCTGATCAATAAATCCCAAACATTTATTTCAAAAGAAGGGCTGGTTCCCATTGTATCCGTAAATTCGGTTCCGTTTTTTTCCGAACATTCCATGGATACGAGACTTTTAAGACTCCCGAAATGGATTTTCGGAACCGTATATTTAACAATCAGCGGACTATTCATATTGGCGGCCTACTACTATCTGTTGAAAAAGACTACCTCTACCGGATCCGGTTGTTACGATATACCCGTAAGGGATAAAAAAAATCCTCTGAAAAAATTAGCGGATTTATTGAGCAAACAAGATGTGGATAAGGTCGCTTTAATACTCTCCTATCTTGATGAAAAGAGAACTCGAGAAATAAAAAACCTCCTACCCGAAAACATGCGCAATTTTTTAGATGAATACGGTAAATAACTTTATGAACGAAACCCAAAATATTCTCGATATCACCTCCGGCCCTCAAAAATCAAAATCCCATCTGGAAAATTTGATAAAAGAAGAGACAGCGAGAGCCTTCAAAGAGGGTTTTAAAGAAGGAGAAATCTCCGGATATGAAAAATCCCAAAATGAAATGGATATACTCATTAACATATTTAAAAAAGTAGTAAACAATCTCTTGGAAAAAACTACGACTTTAAAAACGGATATTCAATCCGAATTGATTACCTTTTGTATTCGCTTATGTGAAAAAATATTATTGAAACGATTAACGACGATCTCAGGTCTAACGGAAACCGTCTCAAACGTTATTTCCAAACATTTGGAATGTTTTCCGAAGTCAGTCAAAGTTTTTCTTTCCCCCAAAGATTTAAAAAAATTAAACGATTGGGCACGAAGAAATGATTGTCATCTACCTTTGAACGTGACTTGGTCTTCGGAAGAATCCTTAAATGAGGGAAGTTTCAAAATTAATACTCCCGATTCTCTTATATTTTATGATATACCAACTGAAATAGATAACTTACTCAACCACTTGGAATTATAATTGTATGCTCGAATACGACACCCGACTGGTGTCCTGGACATGTCCTAAGCAATGCGGTTATGTCTTAAGAATCGCGGGTACGATTATCGAAGTATCCGGTTTTAAAGGATTCATAGGAGAAGTCTGTTACATCTATGGAAAATCCGGGATGCTTACCACGATTGTTTCCGGATTCAATGAAAATATGATTCTCCTGACTGCCGTGTGCTCCTTAACGGCATTATCGCCCGGAGATCTCGTTTATCCCACAGGATTGCGTCATCGAATCCGAGTCGGCTATGAGCTTTTGGGAAGAGTGATTAATTCCGAAGGACACCCTATAGACGAAAAAGGACCGATTAAAGGGAAACGACGCTTAGTGGAGAACCCTCCTCCTCCTCCTCTCAAAAGACAACCCATCACATCGGTATTCGAAACCGGAATAAAAGTCATAGATGCTTTCTGTACAATAGGCATCGGACAAAAAATAGGAATTTTTTCCGAACCCGGTTACGGAAAATCCACCTTACTGGCTCAAATTTCGAAATCACGCACTTCGGATCTGAACGTCATTGCCTTAATTGGAGAACGAGGAAGAGAAGCTCAAGAATTTATAGAGAAGTTAGGGGAACAACGACTTAAAAAATCCATCCTTGTTTTATCGACATCCGATGAAACACCGGCCTCTAAAATTTTAGCAGCTAATTCGGCTATGTCCATAGCCGAATACTTCAGAGATCTGAATTTGAACGTGCTGCTCATTATGGATTCCATATCCCGTTATGAGCAATCTCTTAAAGAGCTCGCCGTATCTTCCGGTTCTCAAAAAAATTCAACGCTTTTCCCTTCGGTAAATCTTTCTTTGGCTCAATTATTGGAACGGACCGGTAATACGAAGAAAGGATCCATAACGGGAATTTTTTCTGCCTTATCTCAAGAAAAAACAATGGAGCCGAATCCTTTCAGAGTTCATTCTTTCTTGGACGGACATATCATTCTTTCAAATCCTTTGGAAGGATTGTTCGATTATCCTTCCGTTAATATAACGAACAGCTTATCCAGAGTCATGTCTTCCATAATATCTTCTTCACACCTAAAAGATGCCGAATATCTGAAAACATTGCTGAAAATTTATTTAGATTCCCGTGATCTGATTCAATTAGGTGCTTACCATCAAGGCGTCAATCCACTCTTGGATAAGGCCATCAAAAAATTACCCTCTATTCAGATGTTTATTAAACAATCTTTTAATGATTATTATTCATTCCAAGAGGTTGTAACCGAACTACAAAATTTGATCTCATCGTGACGGAACTAAAACCGATTTTTTTAAAGTTATTTTTTGTTGATAAGTGTCGATTGCTCCACCAAGCAGGGACACTTTTATCCGAATTATCGTCGAAAAAATACGAATTGGAACAAATTGAAACTTTGCATCAAAAATTATCCAAAATCAAAACCAATGAATTTTTTTCCGGTAGAAATGTCGCCGAATACGATTTTTTTTTAGAAAAATCGGAAAAAAACAAAATAAATATACGCAATCATATCAAAATCAAAGAAAAAAAATTGTATGAAATCCATAAAAAGCTGGAAACTGCTATAACTAAAATAAGAATCGCTAACCGAATAAAAATCGAACAGTACTTCAAATGGAAAAAAAAAATAATACAGCAAGAGGTTGCTAAACATGCCTCCTGCCTCGAGTCGTGAGTATATAACCGAGAAAATCCGTCAAATCAATCAATTGCATGTTTTTGATAATTGGGATGATTTGACTCTTTTACAGAAAGAAAGAGTATTTCGGCAAATTGAGCGGTTAGATTCGAAGTTTTTTCTTTATCTTCGCAGACTATTGACTCAAGGTAAATCGGTAAGAAATTTCGAACCTCCTTCCGATTTTGTATTGGTGGGGTCTGATGGGGATTATTGCTCTTTAGGGAACCGTTTATTACAAGAAAAAAAAGTTGCTTGTATTGTTCTCGCCGGAGGACAAGGTTCACGTTTAAAATACGACGCTCCCAAAGGATTTTTTCCTGTCTCTCCCGTAAAAAAGAAATCCTTATTTCAACTGATTGCAGAAAAAACGAAATCGGCAAGCAAATGGGCTAATCAAGACTTACCTCTAGCCTTTATGGTTTCTCCGCTTAACGCCGATAAGATCGTCTCTTATTTCCGAGATAACGATTATTTCGGCTTAAATCCTTCACAAGTCGATTTTTTTTGTCAGCCACTATGGCCTCTCTTGGATGGTTCCGGAAATTTATTCTTTGAAGAATGTGATAAGATCGCCTTCGGCCCCAACGGTAACGGCTGCGTAGCAAAAAATTTATTTCAAAGTCCTATTTACGGGAAATGGCGGGAGATGGGAGTGGAAATGGCTAGCATTATCCCTATCGATAACCCTCTTGGACTCCCTTTCGATGCCGATCTCTTCGGTTTTCACAATAAGCACCGCAATGATGTCACCATCAAAGCTTCATTCAGACAAACCCCTAAAGAAAACGTCGGTATTTTGGCGAGACAGCCCGAAACGGGGAAAACCATTGTCATTGAATACTTCGAAATCTCCGATGAACAACGCTTTTCAATAAATTCTGAGGAAACGTTGACTTATCCGATTGCCAATATAGGCCTGTATTGCCTTTCCATGGACTTTATCAAAAAGGTTCATCATGTTCAACTACCTATATATAAAAACAAAAAATCGGCTAAAATTTGGAATCGCAATTGTGATGATAAAAATCAGTCTAAAATTATCGATTCTTGGAAGTTTGAGGAATTCGTCTTTGATTTATTTACTTTTGCAGATAAATGCGGTACCTTAGTTTATCCTCGAGCCGAATGTTTTGCTCCTCTAAAAAATTTGGAAGGTAACGATAGTTTGATTACCGTTCATCAAGCTCTTTCTCAAAGAGAACGACAATTGTTTCAAGATCTCACTGGAGTAGAATTATCTCCAAATGCGACATTTGAATTAGATGCCGATTTTTATTACCCTTCGGCTCTGAATTCCGTTCATCAATGGCGAAAAAAAGCGTTCTTTGAAGAATCTTTTATTGAGGCCTTATGATTAAAAAAAAAATCACCTGTCTCGGTTTGGGAATATGGGGCTTCTGTTTAGCCAACCTATTAGCCGAAAAGGGTTATCGAGTCGTAGGCTGGTCCCATAATAAAGCGCTGTTCGATCAACTCATACATAAGGGAGTTCATCCGAAAATTCCGGATTTTCAAGTCCATGAAAATATTGAATTCTCCGATAATCTAACTGAAGCCATCGCCGATTCATCAATGATTGTTGAAAGTGTCACTTGTGCCGGTATACGTCCGGTATGTAATCAACTGAAAAAAATTTCAGAAGAAATTAACGTTCCTTTCATATTGACTTCAAAGGGAATCGAACAAAACACCGGTTTATTTCTAAGTGACGTCGTAATAGAGATTTTCGGAGAAAAAGCAAAAAAATACATCGGATGTCTCAGCGGGCCATCGATAGCACAGGAAGTCTTATGCAATATGCCGTGTTCCGTTGTTTGCAGCGGATATGATACTTCCGTCATTTCGGCCATTCACGAAGCCTTTTCTTCACCAAAATTTCGTGTTTATCCGAATTCCGATATTAGAGGCGTTTCCTTAGGAGGCGCACTGAAAAATATCATTGCTATTGCTTGCGGAATTTCCGACGGTTTAAAATTCGGCGATAATGCAAAAGCCGGTCTAATAACCCGAGGATTACATGAAATTCGCAAATTCGCATCCGTCCTGGGTTGCCGTATCGACACTATCAACGGATTGTCCGGTATGGGCGATCTTTGCGTGACTTGCTTTTCGAAATTAAGTCGCAATTATCGTTGCGGCAAATTAATTGCCGAAGGATTGACTTTTGAAGAAGCAAAAAATAAAATCGGTATGGCAGTAGAAGGAGCTTATACGGCCGTTTCGGCAAGTCAAATCGCTTTACATCATAAAATAGAACTTCCTATCACCGATACCGTTTATAAAACCCTCTATGAAGGATTAGATCCTTTTGACGGAGTCAAACTGCTTATGCAACGTCATACGAAGGAAGAGTACCTTTAATTTTACGAAGTGACTATTTAGAAAAATTTTTATTGGTCCAATAAAAGAAAATGGTTAAATTGATTTCAGTTGGTTATATTGGCGAATACTGACGACAACCGCAATTAATAAAGGATTCGATTTACGCTATGTCACTTTTTAAAAGCATACGGACTTATTCTATCAAATTTTTATTGCTCTTTATTTGTATTATTTTTTCCAAACAAGCTTTCGGGCTTTCTTCAGGTAATCCTGCTGATCCCATACTCTTATCACGTACGACTTGGGGTAATGATTCGACTTATAATTTATTGATCTCGTCGTCTTGTGCACGTTCGATTGCGGATTTCAAAATATCCTCCCGATTCGGTTTCTCGGGAAATTATATTTATTCTGAAAGTGCCGGAGTTAAAGAAGTTCCTATTATCTTGATTGCAAACGGACCGACTCTTTACAAAGAACTTCAGGTCAATAATATGACGATTGCCAGTAGCGGGGCAACCGGAACCATTACTATTCAAGATACCAGTAACTGTTTCACACCTATTTGGGATATCGATTTATATGGAACTATCGGGGGCTTATCGGCCTATTATCGTTTACCTATGGCTGCCTTTAGGATTCCGACGGCTTTATCCGCTCCTACGGACGGAGTAATTGAAGTACAAACGAATTACGGCTTTATGTGGCATCTCGGAGCTAAAAAAGTCTTTTGGAAAGACGGCAATAGTTTCCTCTCTGGGGGTGTGGATTATAAGCATGCTTCCTGTCCTTTGAATTACGTAATACTCCATCAAGCGGCGGAACCGGAACTTTTCATAGAACATGAAGACGATACTTCAAACAATTCCATAGGATACAAGGAATGGTCGATTAACGTGGGGATTGCGACACGTGTTACCAATAATCTCGTACCTTATGTTAGCCTAGCTACCGGAAATACGTACTTCAAAGCCGGATCTCCGGAAAAACTGTTTACTCAATTAACAACAGCTTTTCCGGATTTGAAATTCTTAATGAGAAAAATTAAAAATACTCATCATTTAAACGTAAACGCAGGACTCAGTTACGTCATTCAAGACAGCGCGAGCCTCAATCTCGAGGGTACCTGGGGGTATCAAAGAGCCGTTTCTTGCCATTTCAAAATTCAACTTTAGACGAATGTTTATCGTTTGATGTCAGAGATAATGCCCTTATAGATTTTGTGCAAAGTCTTTAAAGAGGTAGCAACTATATTCCACTCCTGTTGGATGGCGGCCATCTCGAGTTGCACTGCCATTTGTTGCGTTTGAGCTAAGTCACCGTAAGACTGTAAATCGGAATTACAAGTATTGAAAAACGGTAAAAAACCACCTTTGATTTCCCCTGTGGTGACATTGATTTCTCCATCAACGACATTGCCTTCCGTTTTTTTTAACATCGGCATAATGGTCTCGGCATTCAAAATTTCAAAAGCTCCCCCAGCATCCGGGCCTAATGGAGACAAATCCAATCTATTCAACAAACTGACCAGATCACTAACTTGTTGTTCCAGGATTTCAAGATGTAATTTGTAGCCGTTTAATTGAACTTTGATACTCTGTTTCTGTTCATCGGAAAGATCACCATACGACGTCAATAACAATCCCATCATGTTATCTATTTTCTGATTCAACATGCCGATTGTTTCAAGATCTCTTGCACAAAAACTTTTTTCTCTTATTATTTTATTCCGAGCGTCTTCATAACCCTCGGTATAAACATTCATGCTTTCGGTCTGAGACAAATAACCACACAAATCATAATACAAGGGAGCAGAGTTGAAATCGGCTAAATAACCGAATAATTCGGAAACTATAGACTGCCCGATCGTCGAAAAATGAAATTCTTTAGCAAGAATCTTTAAATCATCATCTTGACGAGGCATATATTTATTCAATAATATGCTCGCAAAAGCCGATTGTAAGGGCATGTCTTCCAAAGAAATCATCGGTAGATCCGCAGGAGCAGGAGCAGGTACCGCGGCAAATTGTTCCGCCTCTTTCATTAACGCTTTTTCATCAGCTTTACGACAATCTTTTTGATTTTTTTCGCTTATTAACATTGTGATAAGAGAAGCGGCTTGGCTGTTTTCAATAAGAGATTTTTTAAATGATCTTAGAATTTGTCGATCGACATAATGATTTTCTAAAAATCTCAAAAAATATTTCAAACTCTTAGACTGCTGTTCCAATTGCATAAAATCGCTGTACAAGTTTAACGAAGGCTTCATAATGCCTTGTTTTTCGGATTCAAGATGATTCTCGAAAATAATTCCCGTCACCGAATGATGTACTTTATTCACATTAAAAGAGTCCATAAATCTTTATCCTTACTGCTTAATTTTTCGAGTGATACCTGAATAAATCTGGTTAATAATGCCTAGAGAAGTAGAAATAATCGTCCATTCCTGTTGAACGGAAGCTATCTCTAACTGAAGAGCCAGCTGCTGATTTTGGTTAAAATCGCTATAACCGTGATGAGCGGATTCCAAAACGGTTTGAACAGTTTGTTCCCCCCCATAGAATATGCCTACCTGTCCTCCGTCAATTACAAAACTCTCATACAATGATAGAAGACGAGCCCATCCTTCAGGCCCCACGACATCAAAAGCTTCATAAGTTTCAGTCGGCTTTTCTTTGGCTTTAACGGTTAATCCTGAAATGAGGTTATACAAAATACATAAATTCTTGATAAGAGACTCAAAATTGTTTTTATAACCGCTCATCACCTTTGATAACTCTTGCTTCTGGACGGTTGAAAGAGCGGTATCCGCATTAATTTCAGACTGAATATCCTGAATTGTCTTAATAGCTAATTGAGCCCTGGCTATATCTGCCTTACATCTTGTCATCTCATCAGACAAAACTATTTGAGCATTTCGAATAGCATTCTTAATGCCCGCAAAATTCATCTGCCTAAAATAAATAGTACCGGCATAGTACACATCGGCGGTCTGAAAACGACGACAAAAATCTAGAATGCGATTAATGTACCCGGCCGCTTTATCCGAAAAAGATAATTGCACTCCTAAGGATTGCAGATAAAACTCTTGCTCAGGAAGATATTTATCCAACATTAAAGAAGCCAAAGAAGTCTGTAGAGGCATAATAACTACGAAATTATCCTGAGCTTCAACCATGACCGGATAAAACGACTGTTTGTCGATGTTTAAACTGTCCAATGAAGCCTTAAGATTATTGGTTGTCAGATTTTGATCCGTTAAATATTTTTGATACTTATCAAAATAATTTTTATAAACAGGAGCAATCAAATTAGTATAATCGGATAAACTGAATTTACGCTCCTTGATCACAAGCTTATTAATTCCGGAAATAAATTCATTGCTCGGAGTCCATTGATTGTCAAAGACATTCCGACCCATATAAGTAACCAGTTCGCCTCTCCCAATAGCTTCGATCGCTATATCCAATCTCCTTTTGAAAGTAGTAAGACCGGATAAATTATATTTGCCCGAAAACTCTCGTATTAGCTGTTGTAAATCAGCTCCCGTGACTGAAGGATTTTTCACTTTCTCAATACAAGCAATATGCTGGAGACAACATAAAGCGATTATATCTCCTAATCTTACGGTAGGCGTTATCAGAGCGTTATCGAAAACCTGAATAATTTCATTTAAAATATTTTGAGCTGTGGGAGATACTCCGTCGTATACTTGAGGTAAATCAAAATAAAGCTGAGTAATCCCTTCCAACGATCGAACTAAAGAAAAAAGACTAGGATCATCCAAAGTTTTCAAACCATCTATATAACTCGGTTCAATAGACCAAGTAACATTCACGAAATTACGAAAAGTATTGTTTAACTGCGAAACTAATTGATTCATTACTTCCGCCTCTTGAATCTCTCCTTCGACGGCAGTTATTTGATCATCTAAAGGTTGTACGGCTTGATAAAGATTAGTCTGTATTTTCTGATAAATGTCTATGATCCCTTGCCAATAGACTTTCATAAAATCCTTATCCGATACTGCTTCGAGATCTTGTGCCATTACTTTAGGAAGTTGATCTAAAGTAGTTTTTTGATCAGCCGATAAACTAGGATATGCCGACTCTAAAATAAGAAGTATGCCCAAATATGCCGATAAAACCTTAGCTTCTTCCGGGGTGCAATCGATACTTAATTTCGCATTAAGCGCTAGTAAACCGTCAATGGCGATTTTAATATTTATATTTTCGACTTCAGTAGGCAAAGAAGCTCCGATAGCCATCGACCAAATATTTCCGACCTCGGAAAGATCCTTTCTTTCGTATCTACGTAAAAGCTCTCGATAAAAATTAACATTATCGGATCGATCATTTTTAAGAACGCCGAGAAGATGCTTGAGATCACTGACTTGCGAGTTTAGATATTGAAAATCAAAAGAGACGGTTTTTAACGAATCCTCCAAATCTAAAGGATCCCCTGCTAAAGCCGAAGTTACCTGTTTGGCATAATTAACAAAATACAGTGGAGCGGTCATAAAATATTCTTAATACTTTTATTCACATTTTAAAAATAAAATTATTAAAAATAAATTATTATAAATAAAAATTATTAAATAAAAAATTAAGATATAAAACTAAAACAACTTCGAACTATTATTATTTTAATTTCGATTCTATTGAATCAATCGTCCGCAATAAAACCGAAGGACATTTATCACCGAACATCAATAAATAATTACGAATATTTTCCATTTCTTCTTTCCACAATAAAGGATCGATACCTGTAAGATGCTGAAAATCTTTTTCGTTTAAATCCAATCCTTCCGTATTCAATCCGGTTTGATTCGGAAGACGTCCTATAGGACTTTCTTGATAAATTCCCTCTTCCTGATTCGTTCTTTTAAAAATCCATTCCAAAACACGGACGTTGTTTCCGAATCCCGGCCACACAAATCTACCTTCCGAATCTTTTCTAAACCAGTTTACTCCAAATATTTTAGGTAATTTCAGATCGTTATGCAACAAGGGTAAGCTTAACCAATGATTAAAGTATTCGCCCATGTTATAGCCGCAAAAAGGTAGCATGGCAAAAGGGTCATGTCTTAACTCTCCCTGTTTTCCTACTATTGCCGCTGTTGTCACGGAAGACATACCGGCACCTATTAAAACACCGTGATTCCAATCCAAAGCTTCATAAACTAAAGGAATCGTATCGGAACGCCGACCTCCGAAAATAATGGCATCTATCGGGACGCCTTCGCTTTCATTCCATAAAGGATCCAATACCGGACATTGTTCGATTGGAGCGGTAAACCGTGAATTCGGCTGAGCCGCCGGCTTATCTCCGGGTTTCCAAGGTTTTCCAAGCCAATCGATCAGACCTTCCGGAGGGACGTCAGTCAGACCTTCCCACCATACGTCTCCTTCGGAAGTAAGAGCAACATTCGTAAAAATAGAGTTCTTACTGCAAGAAGCCAATGCGTTGGGATTCGTCTTGGCAGCGGTGCCGGGAGCAACTCCAAAAAAACCTTTTTCGGGATTGACGGCATACAACCGATTATCAAAACCTATTCTCATCCAAGCAATATCATCCCCTACACACTCTACCTTCCATCCGGGTAAAGTAGAACTTAACATAGCCAAATTCGTTTTACCGCAAGCACTAGGGAACGAGGCAGCAAAATATTTCTTTTGTCCCTCAGGATTCGTGACCCCTATGATTAACATATGTTCTGCTAACCAGCCTTGATTTTTTCCGATATAAGAAGCTATGCGTAAGGCAAGACACTTTTTACCTAACAAAGCGTTGCCTCCATAACCGCTTCCGTAAGACATAATGCTGTAATCATCCTGAAAATGTGCAATATAAGTATTTTCAGGAGAACAAGGCCAGGCAACGTCTTTTTGGCCGGAACTCAAAGGATAACCGACACTGTGTAAACATTTCACAAACCGGCCCGTTTCACCTAAAGCATCTAAAGCAAGCTTGCCCATCCGCGTCATTATTTTCATAGAACACACGACATAAGGAGAATCGGTAATTTCAACACCTATTACGGAAAACGTAGATCCGATAGGAGCCATGCTAAAAGGAACGACATACATAATTCTTCCTTGCATGCATCCCTTGAATAATTTCAATAAACGATCTCGCATGACCTTCGGTTCTTCCCAATTATTAGTAGGTCCGGCGTCTTCTTTTTTATCGGAGCAAATAAATGTTCGTTGTTCAACTCGAGCTACATCTTCCGGAGAAGACCTTGCCAAAAAACTGTTCGGACGTAAAGCAGGGTTTAATTGAATCAATGATCCTTTTTCAACCATTTGACGACACAAAGCTTCATATTCTTGATCCGACCCATCACAAACCATTATCGAATCGGGAGTAACCAATTCAGCGATTTCTTGAATCCAAGATTTCAAAGACTTATTCTTTATCGAAAGTTCCCAACTAAAGCCCATAGTTTAAACCATTGCACCTTTTCTTTTTTTAAACTTATCGAGGTTTTCCAAAGCCTTCCCAGTCCCGAGACAAACGGCTAATAGCGGATGCGGTGCTATAATGACCGATAAACCGGTATTTTTCGTCAGCGCTTTATCCAACCCTTTTATCAAGGCACCCCCGCCTGCCAGCACCATCCCTCTTTCTACCAGATCGGCAGATAATTCGGGTGGACATTTTTCTAAAGTCAATCTGACACATTCAATAATCTGTTGAATCGGTTCCGCTAAACATTCTCGAATTTCAACGGAATTGATACGTTTCGTTACAGGTAATCCCGCAACCTGATCACGTCCTCTGACCTCCATTTCAAGCTCTTTATCTCCTAACGAGAACGCAGAACCTATAGTAATCTTAATCTCTTCCGCAGTTCTCGGACCGATCATCAAATTATAAGTACGTCTCATGTAATTGATAATACATTCATCAAACTCGTCTCCGGCAATTCTCAGAGATCTCGACTCTACGATACCTCCTAATGAAATGATCGCTATTTCAGTAGTTCCACCACCTATATCGATAATCATACTGGCAGCCGGCTCATGAACCGGTAAATCCACCCCTATGGCAGCAGCCATAGGTTCTTCAATGAGAATCACTTCCTGCGCTCCTGCGTGAAGCGCGGAGTCTTCAACCGCACGTTTCTCAACGCCGGTAATTCCGGAAGGAACGGCTATTAAAATTTTAGGACGGAATAGACTCCTGGAGGGAGTAACTCTTTTAATAAGTGCTTTAAGCATGCCTTCGGCTATTTCGAAATCGGCAATAACACCGTCTTTCATAGGACGCACTGCCAATATCTTTCTGGGAGTTTTCCCCAACATGGCTTTGGCTTTATGTCCGACGGCTAAAACTTCATTCGTTTGAGCATCAACGGCAACAACGGAAGGCTCGCTAAGCACAATCCCTCGTCCTCTTACATAAACCAAAGTATTGGCCGTTCCTAAATCTATACCGATATTACCCGAAAAAAAATTGAAGAACTTATCCAATCGACGCAAAGTAGTATTGTAAATCACGTTGTACATGGTTCTGAAACCGGGATAGTTTTTATGATGAGCCATATATTAAATCTGAAGTAATTCCAATACTTCTTCCCAAGTCAATTTGGAAATAACCTCATCATCCGAATTGATTACTTTCTTTACAAGACTCTTTTTCCTGTTCTGTAAATTTAGAATCTTTTCCTCAATGGTATTAAGAGTGACTAATTTATATGAAGAAACCGAACGATTTTGACCGATTCTATGTACCCTATCCGTTGCTTGATTTTCAACGGCAGGATTCCACCACATATCATAATGAATAACCGTATCGGCTCCTACAAGATTCAAGCCGGTTCCTCCGGCTTTCAGAGATACCAAGAAAACGGGAATGGTAGAATCTTCATTAAATTTGTTGACTATTTCCAATCGATTCTTAATGGAACCGTCCAAATAAACGAATGGAATTCCTCTGTCTTCCAAATCGGATTTTATGATAGTCAACATTTTCGTATATTGGCTAAATACTACAGTCTTATGACCGCTCTCAATCAAAGAATTTAATAAATCAATTAACATATCATATTTTGCCGAGTCACCGGGTTCGGGTTTATCTTTAGCAAAGATAGCCGGGTGACAGCAAATTTGTTTCAAGCGAGTTAACGTAGCTAAAACATGGATATGTATCTTATCGAAACCTTCCTGTTTCACTAACCTAGATAACTCCAATTTAGCACTTGCCGTGAATGATTGATAAAGCTCTTTTTGTGAATCGGTTAAGTGACAATGATATAAAATTTCAGAAACCGGAGGCAAATCTTCGAGCACATCTTCCTTCATTCTTCTCAAAATAAAAGGAGCTACCTTTTTCTTGAGAGAGTCCATATTATCGGACTTGTTGCCCATCAATCCGCATGTTCTGATATATTTACCTACGAATTTATCGTACGTGCTCAAAAAGCCGGGCATCAAGAAATCAAATAAACTCCACAATTCCTCCAAAGAATTTTCAATTGGAGTACCCGTAAGAATAAGTTTATGAGAGGCTTTTATTAATTTGACCGATTTGGCATTTCTCGTAGCTCTATTTTTGATATGATGAGCTTCATCAAGAACTACGTAATCAAATGCCATTTCTTTATAAACGTCTATGTCTTTTTGCAGTAAATTATAAGAGGTGATGATAACATCATAATCGGGTAAAACGGCTAATTGCTTCCGCCTTTGAACCGGGACGCCGTCCACTACTAAAGTCCGTAATTCCGGATTAAACTTACGAAACTCTTCTTTCCAATTGTAAACCAAAGAAGTAGGACAGACTACGATAGATCTTCCCCCTTGCTTTTCGAAACGACTCTGAGTAACAGCAATGATTGCTTGTAAAGTCTTACCTAGTCCCATATCATCGGCAAGTATACCGTTTAAGTGCATCTTTCTCAGACGTTCAAGCCAATGGACACCCTCTTTTTGATAGTTACGTAAAACGGCTTTTATTTGAGAAGGAATTTCCTGAACGGAGAAATCGATGTCACCGTTAATTTGCTTTTGAATTTCAAGTAACGTGTCCGTAATCTGAAAATCAACAGGAAGATTGATGAATTGTTTTTCGGAAATATCGGTTAAACTCCAAAGCGGACAAACTTTCACGGTATCGTCTAAAACAGAAAAACCGATTTCGTTGAATACCTGAACGACGGGAGCTAATTTTTCCAAATCCAAAACTAAAATACACGGCAATCCGGCACTGCCTTGCCGCGTCGTGCGTTTACCTTGTTTTCTTTGATTGTTTTTGGAGGGTAACTCCAAGAAACATTTTTTGGAACCGATACAATCCCATAAAAGATCAATGCTAATGCCTTTCAGTAAACCGTGTACGACCAACTCCGCTTCATAACACCCGATAACTGAAGATTCTCTAAGTCGCAACTCAAATCCAGTTTCATCATAAATAAATTGTTCCGAAAGATTTTTTGGACAGTTGAAAACGATTCTATGTTGGTTAAGAGGAACCGTTTCAGTCATAAATTCAACAATTTTTTTCTCGCTCTTAATTTTATAATTGCCGTCTCTCTCGTCATAGATAAAATCGGAAAAAACTTCTTCCAAAATCTTTCTTTCCTTAACGAGATTTCTTGCTAAAATTCCTTCCGTACCGATAAATGCCGTAACATCTTGATATTGTAACAAAGCCGGAGAGGCCGATATCTTTATATCGCCATACAGGAAATATAACCTAGCTTCCAATTCACCATCCAAATACACTAGATCGCAAATGCATTTGATTTCGTCCACCCAAGGCAAGGTCACGAACGAGTTCAAGGACTTAATATTTGCCACTTCAGCATATTCCTGAAAAATAGGTAAAGAATTCTCTCTGAAAGAACCGAAAAGAGCTTCCGGTACGGTAACCTCTCGTAACCGAGTTAACGAGCGCAAATGCATACGTCTGATTTGAGGAGTAAATCGTCTATAAACACCTCCATGAATCAAACCGGGATCATCCGATTCCAAAAGAAAAATCTGCTCAGGCTGTAGTTCCTCTTCGTCTATGACAATCGAAGGCGTCATCAATAATGCTTTATAGGGCGTTTCGAAATAATCCAAAGTAAATTTTACCTTTGCAGGAGACGTTGACCAATACAAAGGCTCTTCCAAATTGCTGCAAAAAATATTCGAAAAACATTCCTTATCAAAAGAATAAGTATGTTTTTCACTCATGTGTAGATCATAAACCTTGGATAACACGACACCGAGAGAAGGAGGAAAAATATGTGCGACTCTTAAAAATTTTTCATCGGTTGCATTATTGGTATATCGAGCATATCTCAATAACAAGCCAATCAAACGTCTATCCAATTTATTGAAAGAACTCATCGTAAAAAAGTGCCTCTTCCCACCTAAAGAAATCGGTTCCTGATACAAAACTCCTTCTAAAAAGGATTTTACGTTAGGAATGCAAAAGGGCTTTGTCCTATTCGGAAATCTCAATACCAATTGAAAATCTACGGGTTGACCGTGAACGAATAATTCTCCGTTAGAAGACGCCGAAACGAAAACCATTGCCAATTCGGCAACGTCTTTTTCTACTCGTTCGGGCGATAGGAAAAAGGGATTGGCACTTAGAAGATGCGAGGCATGAATATATTCCTTAAGGATTTCTTTTTGATATTCTCTGTCTCTCCGCTCATCTTCTCTAGTAGCGGCATGCTCGAAAGCCTGTTTAAGAGCCTGTTTAACGTCTTCGTTTATATCTTCGTTACATTCAATGTCTGTTTCTCGAGAATAAGAAACGACTATTTCATTAAAATGATCTTCCAAATAAAATAATAAGGCTATGATGTGTTGACAATCATAGTTGTAAGTACAATCGCAATTGGAATCGATAACGTTCGATTCATTTCGATCAACCTCTATCTCACACTCATAAATATTATTATATAGGCCCTTGACTTTAGCGGCTAACCGTACCGTATCTCCATCTATGGACAAAATTTTGGCACTGAGAATAGCTTTCTGTTCGTAAAGTTCTTTCCCTTCTTGTAATATATTGGTCGAAAAATCTCTTCTTAACTTGCGGAAGTTGAGCATTTACCCTCTACAATATTTCCTGGCGTTCTTACTCGTTATACCAGTTCACTATTACTGTTTAGCTTCTCTAAATCAATGAAAAATTTTAAAAACGAATCAATACTTCAAAAAGACAAAAAAATAAAAATAATATTTTACAGATGCGTTCTCGGTTAATGTGTAACGAACAAATGTTATAATATTACCGTCTCGCACTACCTCGCAAAAACCTTTCTGTTAAGTCATTGCCAAAAAAAAATGAAAAATCTAGAATCCTTTACCCGCTGCGGGTGTAGCTCAGTGGTAGAGCGCCACGTTGCCAACGTGAAGGTCGTGAGTTCAAGCCTCATCACCCGCTTTTTATTTCGAGGATATTGTGATTAAAAATTTCGAAAACGCATCTTATCGTTTAGAATTGGAAGAACTTCCGGGTTGTCGGGTTTCCGTAGACATAAAGGTATCTCCGGAAACCGCTCGCGACGCGCACAAAAAAGCTTTGAAAGTTTTAAAAAAAGATATGAATCTGCCTGGATTCAGAAAAGGGAAAGCACCGGACGAAATCGTTGAGAAAAGTCTGGGGCAGGAATTGTCGAAAAAAAGAGCGCAATTCGTAGTCGAAGGTGCTTATAAAGCCACCCTTGAACTATCGGGTATTTTTCCGCTTTCAGGAAGGCATGTCGATACGGTTGATCTGATCAGTTTCGATCTAAACGAAGGAGCCTGCGTTCGATTAGCCTATGAAGCCTTTCCAAAAGTTCCGTCCGTGGAATGGAAAAATGTCAAGCTGCAGGAAAAGGAAGAAGTTTTGACGATTTCAGATGAAGATCTGGCTAAAGGTCTTGATGAAATTCGATTCTTTTTAGCCAATAGGGTTTCTTTAGGAACATCAGCCGTTGAAGGAGACTTTTTAACTTTATCCCTTTTCATTGGCAATCAAGAGGGAGAAAAAACTCCTATTTTTCGAAATCAGCTTTTTAAGCTTTGTGATGATGAAATGACTCCGGTCTTCAAGGACAAGTTATTGGGATTAAAGAAAGGCGATACGATAACGGATACGGTATCGTATGCCGATTTGAAAGATAGTTTAAGGGGCGATACACTGGTCTTCGTGGTAGATGACGTATTGAAACTCGAATTACCGGAATTAACGGACGAGACGGCACGAGCTTTAAAAGCCGATTCCCTTAACGACCTTAAACAAAAGCTCAAGATCCAGTTGGAAAATCGTAAAGCGGACGAAATCCGATCCAAGCGATTTATGCTTGCCGAAACCACTCTTGCTCAATCCATTGATTTTGAGTTACCTCAAACGTTTCTGAAAGAAAAAACGGATGATTTTCGACGAGAACGATTAATTCATCTTCGGCTTGTCAAATCACAAACAGATGATGAGATCGAACGACAGGAAGAAGAAATTTCCGCTTATGCGCGCCAAAAAGCAGAAGAGTTCGTGAAACTTACCTTCTTGGCTAAACAAGTTTTTACGCAAGAAAAGTTAGGTTATTCGAGAGAAGAGTTACAACATGCGATAGAAATGTGCTCGCGAGAAAAATTCGGCGGCACTCCTCCTCCACGGGATCTTTCCAATCGAGACATTCAGGAAATTGTGGATACAGCTAAAGAACGGCTTGTTTATCGCAAAGCGATCGAAGCGGTTCTGGAAAAAGCTGTTAAGTCCCTTCAATAAGTAAAGACTTTTCGAGTTTGAAAAAGCTTGACCTAACGACTTTCTAAACATAGAATCCAGTGTTTATTGAATGTATCGTTTATTAAATCAACATCAAAGGTTTTTATTATGACACTTGTACCATATGTTGTAGAGGACACGGGACGCGGCGAGAGAGCCATGGATATTTACTCTCGTTTGCTGAAAGATCGGATAGTCATTATCGGACAGGAAATTACCGAAGGTTTGGCTAACATTGTGATTGCACAGTTACTGTTTCTTATGTCCGAAGATCCGAAGAAAGATATTCAAATCTTTATTAATTCTCCCGGAGGATATATCAACGCAGGATTGGCTATTTTCGACACCATGCGATTCCTGGGTTGTGACGTTAACACTTACTGTATAGGACAGGCGGCTTCCATGGGAGCTCTTCTTTTATCGGCAGGGACCAAAGGGAAAAGATTTGCTCTTCCTCACAGTCGAATGATGATTCATCAACCTTCAGGAGGAATCATCGGAACCTCAGCCGATATTCAGTTACAAGCGGCAGAAATTTTGACTTTGAAAAAACATTTGTCGAACATTCTATCCGAATGTACAGGACAGTCCGTTGAAAAAATCGTCACGGATTCCGAAAGAGATTTCTTTATGGGTCCCGAAGAAGCAATTGCTTACGGTCTTATCGACAAAGTCGTTGTGTCCGCTAAAGATAAAGAGAATAAATAAAACCGTAGTGATATGAATAAACAGAATACTTTAGCCATTTGTTCTTTCTGCGGTCGCAGTGAAAAAGACGTTAGAAAATTAATTGCCGGCCCATCAGCCTATATTTGCGAGAGCTGCGTGAGTATTTGTTCCCAAGCTCTTTCTGCGAGTAAACCCGACGTTAAAAATTTTGCCGAAACAAGTATTGATAAAAAGGAACATAAGGAATTCAAACTGTTAATTCCTTCGGAAATAACCGATAAAATCAATCAATTCGTTATAGGGCAAGAACATGCTAAAAAAACGATTGCCGTTGCCGTTTATAATCATTACAAGCGCATCCGCGCCATGATGCATAATAAACAAGTTAGTTACGGCAAATCGAATGTTTTATTACTCGGTCCGACCGGTTCCGGAAAAACTTTGATAGCCAAAACTTTGGCTAAAATTTTGGATGTACCTTTTACCATCGCGGATGCTACAACCCTTACGGAAGCCGGATATGTCGGAGAAGATGTTGAAAATATTATTCTTCGGCTATTGCAAGCAGCAGATTATGATGTCGAAAGGGCTGAAAAAGGTATTATTTATATCGATGAGATTGATAAAATCGGTCGTACGACCGCTAACGTTTCCATTACCAGAGATGTGTCGGGCGAAGGAGTTCAGCAAGCTCTTCTTAAGATCGTCGAAGGAACGATTGCCAATGTATCACCTAAAGGAGGGCGTAAACACCCTCAAGAAGAGTACATCAAAGTCAATACGGAGAATATTTTATTTATCGTCGGAGGAGCTTTTGTCAGTTTGGATAAAATTATTGCCAAACGTCTAGGCAAAACAACAATCGGATTTGCAGATGAAAAATCGGCAACGAATCAACATAAGAAAGAAAGATTACTTTCCCAAGTAGAAACGGAGGACTTAATTGCTTTCGGCTTGATTCCGGAATTCGTTGGGCGTTTCAATTGCATAGTCCATTGCGAAGAACTGTCTCTTGATGACCTTGTTAAAATTTTAACGGAACCCGTGAATGCGATTGTCAAGCAATATACCGAACTGTTTGAAGAAGATGGTGTAAAATTGGTTTTTGAAAAAGAAGCCTTGTTTGCTATAGCTAAAAAAGCTAAAGAGGCTAAAACAGGTGCTCGCGCTTTGCGTATGATTTTAGAAAATCTTCTTAGAGATTTGATGTTTGAAGTACCATCGGATCCTTCCATAGAAAGCATCGTCATTCAAAAAAGCACAATTACCGATAATATACCTCCGGTAATTACGAGAAGGGATGCTCCGCAAGGAATTGCCTGAAAAAGGGAAGGCCTCATGAATCCTATCTTTCAAGCTGCTCTTGAAATCATACATATTCTTCGTAAGGTCGATTGTCCGGCTTATTTCGTCGGCGGCTGTGTCAGGGATATGTTATTAAATCTTCCGATGAAAGATATCGATATAGCTACCGTTGCTTCTCCCGCAATTTTGACGACGATGTTTCCTAAGAGCACCACGGTGGGTGCTAATTTCGGAGTAGTTGTCGTCCGTCACCAAAATATTTCTTTTGAAATCTCGACATTTCGTTCAGACGGATACTATGCCGACGGAAGACATCCTGTTAGCATTGAATTGGCCTCAATGAAAGAGGACGCGTTCAGAAGAGATTTCACGATTAATGGTTTGTTTTACGATCCTGAAAACAAAAAAGTTTATGATTACGTGGGAGGACGTTCCGATTTAGAACGTAAAATCCTACGAACGAT
Organism: Victivallaceae bacterium; assembly: GCA_036659455.1. Classification (NCBI taxonomy): domain Bacteria; kingdom Pseudomonadati; phylum Lentisphaerota; class Lentisphaeria; order Victivallales; family Victivallaceae; species Victivallaceae bacterium. The sequence continues at coordinate 813,670 of JAVXCN010000001.1, read as the reverse complement.
AGGACTTCCGCGCCAACGTTTTTCGGAAGATAAATTACGTCTTATACGAGCCGTGCGTTTCGCTGCAAAATTGGATTTTACAATCGAAGACAACACAAAAAAAGCCATTGCAAAGGCAGCTCCCTCTTTAATTCCAAGCGTCTCCGTAGAAAGAATTTGGTTGGAATTAAAAAAAATGAACGAACACCCCGGATTTACGATTGCTTTATCTCTATTGCACGAGTTACGTTTGTTAGTCGCTATCTTTCCCGAATTAAAGCAACAAACAACTTTTCATATTAAAAAATCTTTTCGAGCTTTGGAAAGCATTTCATCCTCTAAATCATTTCCGACTATATTATTACTGCAACCGTTGTTTAATGGTCTTGATGAAGAGACAATTATAAAAGCTTTTCGAAGATTCAAAATCTCGAATAAAGAGTTCGATATATTAAAGAAATGGTGTTCTCTTAAATCTCATCTTCACTCTAAAAGAACTGACCGAATCTTTTGGACTCATTTTTTTATCGACGTCAATTCGGATCTGCTTCTGAAATTTGCGCTAATCTTAATACCGGATCAAAAAGAAAAAAGTGATTTTTTGGCGAAAATACGGAATTTAAAAGAAGAGTTAGAGCCTCATATTCTTCGCTTGATTTCTCAACGTCCGTTACTTTCGGCAGAAGATCTGATCATGCAAGGCGTTCCCCAGGGAAGATTGTTAGGCGACTTATTAAGAGAAGCCGAATATCTGACTATAGAACACAATTATGCGAATAAGGACGAAGTTTTAGCTAAACTTCGAGCAAAAGGGTTTTGGAAATAAAAACAAGCCATAATAATCAATGAATTCTATGAAATTAAGGTTTTTATTTCTTTGAAATCTTGAATATCGGATAATTTGTCTTTATTTTACTTATTATTCTAAGCTTATCATGATTCGTATCGCAATATTAGGCCGACCTAATGTCGGAAAGTCCTCTCTTTTTAACCGTCTATGTCGACGTTCTATTGCGATTGTCAATTCAACGGAAGGGACTACACGAGATCGTCTACACAAAATTATTCAAAAAGACGGGTTCGATTATGAAATTATAGATACCGGAGGCGTCGATGATGCTTCCGTTGATAAATTCCAAAAAGCCATTAAAAGCCATGCTCTTCAGATCGCTTCCAATTCCGATATTCTTCTCTTCGTTGTGGATATCAAATGCGGAATTACTCATCCCGATCTACTTTTGGCCGAATCCATTCGTAGACTAAACAAACCGGTAATTTTAATCGCCAATAAGGCTGATACACCCAAAGACTCTAAAGAAATTATTGAGTTTTACGGATTGGGGATCTCTAATATGATAGCGGTTTCGGCTGCACACGGAAGACATATTGAGAATATTTTCGAAACCGTCCGGCGGATACTCGCTGACAAGCCGATTGAGAACGAAAATACGAATTCGGAAATTGAAGAAATAAACTCCGATAATACCGATAGCACTACTACTATTACTACTACTACTATTAAAGTAGCCGTAATCGGTAGACCCAATGTAGGGAAATCAACCTTTATTAATTCTCTTTTAAAGGACAATCGCTGTCTTACCGATAATGTTCCGGGTACGACTAGGGATAATATCGATATCATGTATCGCTACCAAGATCAAAATTATCTTTTTATTGATACGGCAGGTATTTCGAAAAAAAAATCCCTTAAAACATCCGTAGATTGGATCTCAACTTCTCGTTCCGAAAAAGCCATTGTGAGATCGGATATTTGTCTCTTTATCATAGATGCCGAATCCGGACTAACAGCGGCAGATAAACGTCTTCTCTCTTTAATTGCGGCTAAAAGCAAACCTTTTATCGTTATCATAAACAAATGGGATTTGTTGCAGGAAGTTCGAATGGAACATTATATCCAAGATGTTCGTAATTTCGACGTTCTTCTCGAACATGCTCCCGTCTTATGCATCTCCGCTCTTGAATCAAGAAACCTTTCCAAAGTCTTTCCGATTATGAACGGTATAGAAACCGTATTGGATCAAAAAATTACAACCCATTCCATCAATAAACTTCTTGAACAAGCTATTCAAAGACATCATCCGCCGATAATCGGCGGTAAACGATTGCGTATTTATTATACGACTAAAATAGGTTCTCGTCCTCCTGAGTTCTTATTTTTTATAAATTCCAAATCACTATTTGATAAGAATTACGAACAATATATTAAAAACTATATTCGAGATGCTTTTAATTACCATGCGATTCCTTTTAAAATTAAGATAAAAGAAAAACCAAAAAGATAATTAATTTTAATTGTTAAAAAATAATTAATATTGATATTTAAATTAATTAAATTAAAACAAATAAAATAATCTCTTTGGAGGACGTATGACGCAACCTGAACGCGAAGAATCAGCTTATAATGAAAATGAACTCGAGTCGGTTCAAGAAACCGAAAATAAAGAAGGTCAACCTCTAGATACTTACGTAACAACGGGTGTTTATGTTGAAGAAAATAAAGAATACGGAGATTTATTAATTGTTCTTGGTGAAGAATTTTTGCCTTCTCATCTAAGACAGTTTTATATTACTGCGAACGACGAGAAAATATTTACTCGTATTCTATCTCACAAAACCTGGTCATCATGGTTCATTGTTCAACATGAGAAATTATCGGAACAACACTTGGACTTCAATACCTATAAAGAAGCTGCTCTGATTAAACTGGAAAATATATCGGGCTACTCAAATGCACCGGAAAATTTCGAAGATGAACACGGTGATAAAAACAACATGCTTATCTGTCTATCTCTAGAAGAAGAGCATATCGTTCAATTTTTAGTCTCTGAAACAAAAAGAAGCTTCTGGATCAGGCATTACGCAAGTCAAGAATGGTCTTCATGGCAAATCTTTATATAAACCTTATCAATTCTCAAAGAGCCTTAAGTATCATCTAAGAAAACATGATAACATCCGCTTGAGGCCTTTGGGAAAATTCAATAACAAATAGATGTTTTGCAACGGCTATTTTTAAATCCCTTACCAAACCCTCAAACAATAAAAATCCTTCTTGTTTAAATTCCAATAAAGGATCTTTTTGACCAACGGTTCTCAATCCGACCTCGGAACGTAATAAATCCATATCTATCAGATGTTCTTTCCACAAAGAATCTACATGCGAAATAATGACCGAGCGAATAATACCGGAACATATTTCATGAGAATCCCATGCCTTTTCGGCAAGAGAAATGCTCTTAGCTATTTCTTGGTATTTCAGTCTGAAAACCTTAATCAAATCATCCGTTACAACGTCAATCACGGTATTCGGATTTTTTGATAATGTTTGAGAATCGATAGTAATCGGAAAAACACTCATCGCCCAATTACTAAAACCCTCCAAATCACATCTGCCTTTATCTCCACCGAACATGGAATGCACAGCTATACTGACAGCTGCTCCAAGAATATTCTCGGCTTCTTCAAAAATGTTTTCCGAACGCAAAATAACATTTCGAAAATTATAAAGTTCCTGACGTTGTTTATTCATAACATCGTCATAATCTAGGGTATGCTTTCTCATCGTATAATTACGACTTTCAACCCTTTTTTGAGCCGTTTCAATCAATCGATTCAAAAAACCGTCGGACATCGACTCTCCTTCGGGAGGTCGAAATCTTTGAATCAAAGCATTTAATTTAGGAGAAGCAAATAACCTCATCAATCGATCTTCAAAAGACAGAAAAAATTTCGAACTTCCGGGATCGCCCAAACGTGCACAACGTCCTCTTAACTGCCTATCTATACGACGAGATTGATGTCGAGTGGTCCCTAACACATGCAAACCACCTACGATAACGGCATCATTGTCCAATTTGATATCCGTGCCACGACCCGCCATGTTAGTAGCAACCGTGACGGCTCCAAGCCTACCGGCCCCAGCTATGATTTCAGCCTCTCTGGCATGATTTTTGGCATTAAGAACCGTATGTTCGATACCATGCTGTTTTAAAATTCTCGATAACTTTTCGGAAACTTCTACCGATTCGGTACCTACTAAAATAGGTTTCCCCTCGGAATGGACACGAACGATTTCTTTTATGATACCGTTATATTTTTCCCTTTCCGTCATATAAAATTCATCATTATGATCACTACGAAGACATGACTTATAAGTCGGAATTTGTAAAACGTAGAGTCCGTAAATTTCTTTGAATTCGGTAGCTTCCGTAATAGCAGTTCCCGTCATCCCCGCTAACTTATCATACAATCGGAAAAAATTCTGCAAAGTAACTGTTGCATATGTTTGTGTTTCCTTATGGATAACAAGTCCTTCCTTAGCTTCTATAGCTTGATGTAAGCCGTCAGCAAATCGTCTGCCGGACTGAGGTCGTCCCGTATGTTCGTCAATAATGACTACTTCTCCTGAACTGACGATATAGTCCACATCTTTTTCCATTAAAAGATGCGCACGTAATAATTGCCGCAAGGCGTGAACTCGCATCTTTCTAATCGTATCTTGTTCGGTTAAAGCAAGTTTTCTATTGATTTTTTCCGCTTCGGGTAAAGACTCATCTCGATCGATTAACGCATATTCATGTCCCATATCAAGCATAACGAAATCATCCGAGGAACTGCCGACGATTTCAGCCCAGGCATGGATCCCTTTATCGGTTAATTCAAAATCATTACTCCTCTCATCAAGAACCAGATACAATTCAGACAGCCTTTGAGTGGCCTCTTCCTTATTTTGTTCAGAGTGGTAGTAAGTATCCCATTTATCTAAAATCGCCCTTAAATCGGGATGCTCCCTTACTCGTCGCAAAACCCTATTCAACGGCATACCCTTGCCTACAACCCATAGTCGACGACACATATCCTGAACGGATTCGATCATTTTGGTGTTTTTAGGCAATGTTTCCGTTTCAAGACAATCCGAAAAAAATTCTTTGGACTCGGTAGCGATACGATTACAAAGATCTCTTTGAAGTTTAACCAAAACCGATACCTTGTCTTTAAGTTCTTGATAAACCGGATTGGTTTGGCCTCCGGGACCGGAGATAATAAGAGGTGTGCGCGCCTCATCTATCAATACGGAGTCAACTTCATCTATAATGGCAAAGTACCCCCCCCTGCCCACTTGTTCAACAGCTTCCGTAGCCATAGAATTATCTCTAAGATAATCGAAACCGAACTCCGAAGCAGTTCCATAAACTACATCTTGCCGGTAGATTTCTTTTCTTTTTGTAAGCTCCGTGCCTGAAGTCAATACTCCCGTGGTCAACCCTAACCAACGTAACACCGACCCCACCCATTCACAGTCTCTTTGAGCCAAATAATCATTGACCGTTACCAAATGCACCGGTTGTCCGGTAAGAGCATTTAAGTATAAGGGCATAATCGCGGTTAAAGTTTTACCTTCGCCCGTCTGCATTTCGGTGATGAAACCTTTATGCATAGCGATGGCACCGATAATCTGAACGTCGTAGGGAACCATATCCCATTTTTGATTGTATCCGGAAACAGCCATTCGCGTGCCGAACAAACGCCGACAGGCGTTTTTTACCACGCCATAGGCTTCGGGCAACATATGATCCAGAGTTTCTCCGCGTTGAAATCTTTCACGAAACTCTTGTGTTTTTCCCTTCAGCTCTTCATCGGATAAGACTGCCAACATTTCGTCATACAAATTCACAGTAATAACAATCTTACGAAATTTTTTTAAAGTTCGCTCCTGAGCAGAGCCAAATAAATTTTTAATAACACTAAACATATAGAGTTTTATCGGTCTTTTTAAGATTCTCTGTAACGGCCAAAAGAACAAGCTTTCCGGTCATAAATTACATTGGTTCCCCATGATAGCTCAAAACAAAATTAAAACAAATCTCCTGATAAGAGATCACACCTTTAATTAAAATTTTTCATATTAAGCAGCCGTTAGTAATCGGAGATCCGGCAGATGATTTTCATCCAAAGGAATTTGATTTCTCAAATGACGTAAAATTCTATATCGCCTTTGTTTTTTCTCCCGGGAAGTATCAAAATAGCGCAAAAGACGCTGAAGTTTATAGGCCTGTGAAAAATCGCCTATTCTTGCCTTACAAGCACTCAATATCTCAAGAGCATATTCATCTTGCCGCAACTCGACAATATATCCGGCAAATCGCAAACCTTCTTCAGGAAGAATGGAAAAACCGATTCCGAATCCGAACATTCTGGCTAAAGCCAGGCAACCGTCATAACTTCCCGGAAAGCGTTTAACGGTTTCCCGATAAACTTCTTCGGCTTTTCTATATCGTCCTCGTTTTTCCAAAACAACACCGAAAGACACAAGATCTTGCTCGGAAAACAAGTCAAAATCTCCTTTATCGAATGCCACTCCATAACAATATTCGGCCAAAGGGTAATCATGTATTTTCTGCGCGGCATTTCCCCCATACTTCATTAGAATCGGATGTCCCAAAGACCATAAATTTCCTGACTGAAAAATTAAAAGTGCTTTTCTGTAATGATCTTCGTAATATTCACATAATCCCAAACTTAAGCGACTTCCTTCGTCTCCCTCATCTCTCCTTATCAGAATATTGAATATCATTCTTGCTTTCGAATAATTTTTCGTTAAACGGTAAGCATGCCCTAATTTCTTTAATAAACAAATCTCTGCATCAAAATATTCCTTAATAATACAACTCTCATAACACGAAATAGCTTCCTGATATCTTTTAAAACGGAATCTTAAATCCCCGGTTAAAATTCTGAGTTTGCGATTTTGCGACTCAAACGATAGCTTATCCAAGATTTCGAGAGCTTTCGAATAACGACCAATCTTAATCAAAGCATCAAGATAAAAGAAAAGATCCGTCTCTACCGTATCGACGGCCTCCAAATAAGTCAGTCTGGCTTTTTCATAAAAAGTAACGGACTGCTCGAATTTTTCCAACCCATAAAAAATGCGCGCACGTTCCAAACAGACTAGTGTAAAATCGGATTTACCAAAGGTCCAATCGCTCAGCAATACATAAGCTTCTTTAAAACGAAAAGTCTTTCTTAAAATATGACTTTGCAACAAAACGACTTCAGCAGATTGCGGCTTAAAATTTAAGAGAGGTTCTAATTTTTTTTCGGCAATCGACCACTCTTCTTGAGAAAGACTCAATTTAACTTCGCGTAGAATTTTATGAAAAACGGTATGAGACGAAACTTTAGAGTACCTTCGATAAACGAAAGCTATTGTAAAACAAAGTCCTAAAAAAGAAACTATCGGAATAAACACAAGAAATCGACCGCCTCAATCACACTTCCGGAACACCTAATAAAAATATTTTGCTCTTTAGAGCGTTTTATCGGAACATCCCAAAGATTGGCCGAAAAAACATAATGCTTCCACTTCAATTTTCGAAAAAAAAGTTAAATCTTCATCAAAAATTATTCGATCCTTCTCAAAAACCATGGCTATAGCAGAAGCTCCTAATGCAAAGTAACCCTTCTCCTCTCCTTTTTTATAAAATTGCCCAGGTATAAAAGTTTGTTTAATTGATCCGACGTTCAAAGCACCTATTTCAACAAACAAAACGTCACCGAATGTTTCCGTTTTTAATTTCGTAACAATTCTTTTATTTTCGGAAAAATAAGATCTGATATTCAAACTCAAAGGATGGACGGATAATAACTTTCCGTTAATGACGCGAGGCTTATCGGGAATACAATCGCAAGGAAAATGAAATCTATGATAATCAACCGGGGCCAATCGAGCAACAACTAAACTACCCCCATCATACCGTTCTGCCAGCTTATCGTTTTCCAAAAAAGCTCCGAGAAAAAACTCTTGACCTTTTATAAAAAACATTTTTGAGGCTCTAATAACGGGACAAACGGAATACCGGGCATCGGCAGGGATAATACAAACATTTTTATCTTGAACTATCGGACGACTTTCAGGACGCAAGGTACGCGTAAAAAAATCATTTACTGATGTGAATTCATCTATGGATTTTTCGCATTCTTCCAGCTTAATGCCGAATCTTAAAGCGAATGACAATATATTTTTTTTTGTCCAGGGCATTTTCTGCCATAGACCGTATAGAAAAGAAAAAATGGAATATCGGCAAGCAAACTCAACGCACTTGCGTCTCCAACCGGGTTGGGAAAAAAAATGTACAAGTTTAGCCCCTACGACTTGTTCTATTTTTTTCTGCCCGGTTAACCGGTCTACGTAGTATACGATATCGTCCTTTTTCACCAAACTCCTGCCTCTCTCCGATCTTTTTTGCTTGAAGCTACAATCAAAAAGATACTCTTATCTTAAAAAAATTAAACACACTATAAATAATCATTTATTCGGATGTTATAAAATAACAAAAAAAATTAATTATTGAATCAATAGACAAAACTAAATAAACTGTCACGAGTCGTACCGTTTTTACAATCCAATGATTGATGTCTTATACAAATAACCATGACACAATAGCGGCCATGGCTACATCTCCCGGAGAAAACTCGGTCTCCATTATACGGTTATCCGGGCTTAAAGCAATAAGTATAGCTAACGAGATGTTTTCGGGATCCGTGACTTCATATGAGTCTCATACGGTCCATTTAGGCTATGCTCTGACGATCGATAAGAAAAAAATCGATCAATGCCTATTAATCGTAATGAAAGCCCCTCGCTCCTATACGGGAGAAGACGTCGTTGAAATTCATTGTCACGGCGGTTTTTTTGCTCCCACCAGTATTTTAGATACTTTGTACACTCTGGGTGCTAGGCCGGCTCTCCAGGGAGAATTTACTTTTAGAGCATTTATAAATGGTAAAATGGATCTCATACAGGCTGAGGCCGTGCAAAAAATCATTTCGGCAAGAAATGAAACCGCTTTTTCAATCGCTCAAAGAGAACTATCCGGTAAATTATCCGAAAAGATCAATCGGATAAAAAATCATCTCATTTCTTCTTTGGCCTTGATCGAAGCTTATTTGGATTTTCCTGAAGATTTGGACTCGATCGATTTATCGCAACAACTCAATCCTTTTATCAATCAAGCATCCGAAGAAGTAAATTCTCTTTTGGCAAGCTATGACGAAGGTCGCCGTATTCTTTCGGGAACCGAAATCGCTATCGTCGGAGATCCTAATGTAGGAAAATCTTCTCTTCTCAATGCTTTAACGGATAAGGATGCGGCTATCGTTTCTGAAATTCCGGGAACCACCAGAGATTTCGTAAAAGAGGAATTCGTTTTATACGGTAAACTGTTTAAATTGATCGATACGGCAGGTCTTAGAGACACAGACCATCCTATCGAAAAAGAAGGCATTCGAAGAACGGAAAATCTATTACTCAACGTTTCTTTAAATTTGTGGGTAATAGATAATACCGCACATTCAAAAGCTCCTCCAAAAAACATTTTTCCTCATAACACTATTCTCATTATTAACAAAATAGATTTGAAATCACTTCAATGTACGGATTTTTGGCTCGGAGAAAAAGCGTATGTTTCTACGAAAACCGGACAAGGAATCGGAGAATTAAAAAAAATCATCTATAAATATCTGGAAAATTCCGAAAATTCCAAGGAGGACGTTTTTTTAATCACCCAAAGGCAATTTAATAACCTGATGAACATTCAACGAACTCTTAACGAAATCCGAAAGGATATCGAGCATCCTTTCTTCCCTGAATGCCTTGCAGCCGATCTACGAGAGGCTATAGAAGAAACGGGACTTTTGTCCGGATTTTCCTTAAACGAAGATGTTCTCAATGAAGTTTTCGGGCAATTTTGTATCGGAAAATAAAAAGTCCTGAACCGTCCTTTGGGAATATACGGAGGAAAAAAATCAAAATATGGCTTTTTTAAAATTCATTTCACTCAAAGAGAACCGTGAACTCATCTTGTTTTGATAAAAAACTATTTATTCTGAACACTTTAGAAAAACTTTTTCCGAGTCCGAAACCTTCTTTAACTTATACTAACGGTTTTCAACTACTCATTGCCGTTTTATTATCCGGAAACTCTTCCGATAAAATCGTTAATAAAGTGACTCCTCATCTTTTTGAAAAAGCACCCGATGCCCATGCTCTTGCTCGTCTTACCGTATCCGATATCGCAAAAATTATAAAACCGTGCGGGCTCTCCGAAAGAAAAGCAACTTTTATATCCATAATTTCCCGAATCTTAAGTGAATCAAATACCTCAGATATACCCGATAAATTAGAGGATTTAACGGCACTTCCGGGAGTCGGAAGAAAAACGGCTCTTGTTACTCTAGCTCAATGGTTCGACCAACAAGGGTTCCCTATAGACACTCATATAATACGTTTGGCACAAAGATGGGGATTGTCTCTTCATAAATCCCCTTTGAAAGTGGAAAGGGATCTTACTGCATTTTTCTTAGGACATGATTTTATCAAATTACATTTGCGATTAATTTATTACGGAAGATTATTTTGTCCGGCCAGAGGACATAAATTAAGTTGCTGTATAATTTGTAGAAAAATCAATGATTTTCAATAAATCGGCGGTGTTTCAAAGATATTGCATTGCCCTAGCCAAACTGTTATAATTCCTCGTCGGAAGGATTTCAAAATTAATTGTCTTGAGATTGGGAGTTGGAATCCGTTTCCGTTTCCTTAAGTAAAATCCGTGAGATTTCGGTTCATGACAAACATAAAAAAGAAACGGGGGAATCTCCCTTTAGATAAAGTTGCTTCTTTTTGGTCTATTGGCGGCTCTATTTTCGCCATGTTCTTTGGAGCAGGAAATACTATTTTTCCACTTATTTTGGGAGTTCAGAATCACTTTCATCCCATAGCAGCGGCTTGCGGCATTATTGTTACGGCCGTGCTGGTCCCCTTTTTGGGATTATTAGGTATCATTTTATATTCCGGTGATTATAAAAAATTTTTTTTCGAAATAGGAAAAATTCCGGGGTACGGCTTAATCATATTGATTTTGTTACTTATCGGACCTCTAGCCGGAATTCCCCGGGCTATTGCCGTATCACACTCAACTTTGGTCAGTCTTAATGCCGATCTAGGGCTCTCGTTACCTTTATTCAGTTTTATCTGTTGTCTCTTAATTTTTGCTTTCTCGTGGAAATTGAGTAAATTACTTCAGTGGTTGGGTTATTTTTTCACTCCGATTATGCTAGGTTCTCTTGCTTGGATGTTGTTGAAAGGCTTTATTTTGAAAAGTACCAACCCTTCGGTTACCATTGTGCCTCCGGCAGCGTCTCTTTCGTTCTATGACGGAATCCGTGTAGGTTTCAATACAATGGATCTTATTGCTTCTTTTTTCTTTTGCTCAATAGTTTTGACCTCTTTAAGACAGATAGCTAACCAAAGCGATACACCTTTAAAAGGCACGTCGGATCTACCGATTGGGAAGCGTACGACGATACTTTTAATGAAAGGCAGTTTAGTCACGATCACACTTTTGGCCGTGATCTATTTCAGCTTCACGACTATAGCCGCCAAACATGCTTATGCCATACAAGACGTTGCACCGAGCGGAATTTTAGGAGCTTTGTCTAAACTTACCCTAGGAAAAAACGGATTGATCACTGGAGTAGGAGTATTTGCAGCCTGTTTAACCACAGAAATCGCATTAGCCGGAATTTTTTCCCGATTTTTACAAACGACCGTCTTTGCCAAAAGAAACGTATCTTATCATGCAACGTTGGTTCTTACATTAATCCCGTCTTTTTTGATCTCCGTTTTGAATTTCGAGAATATTTGCCGCTTGATCGGGCCCTTACTAAGCCTCTGTTATCCGGCTCTTATCGGGTTAACCATAGGAAATATTTTACATAAATTGTTCAATTTCAAATATTCCTACATGTTTTTTTATGGCATTTTATTAATTTCTATTTGCACAAAATTATTTTTTTAAAACATTCTAACCTTTTGGGTTTCGGGAGTGGATATGTCTAATTTTAAGAAACTCATCTCCGGTTTTCCTCAAGCAAAACATAGGGCTCGTTCGATACTTGACGACAGTTTGTTCTTAGGGATTTCGTTTGAAAATCATCCCGTATATACTTTGAAAATTCCTTCCGACGAAGCACCTGAAGGTCATTGGAAATGCGTTCTGAAATTCGATGAATCCGGGGAAGATCTGATTGAAGCATTTTGCAGTTGTCCGGACGGAGAATGTTGTGAACATCTGGCAACCGCAAATTTCATTATGCATCCGGAACAAAAACCTACTCTTCCCGTACAATTCAAACAATCGCTTTGGACCGCTCTTGCGTCTATATTCAAGGGAGACATTCAATCATCATCCTTAGCCAACGAATCCCTAAAGATCACCGGAAAAACCCCCACACACCATTTTGCGATAAAAGCTAAAAACAACGACTCATATAATCGACTTATTCTATCCATACAAAACCCTACTTCAACAAACGAGTTGTTATTATTGTTCCAATTAATGTTCTTTGAAAAATGGATATTTGAATTTAGGGAAGATGAAACGGGATTGCCTCTAATCGTAAAAGCCGAGTCGACTAATTATACCGTTGATCTTTGCATTTCATCTTCCGATTTTTTATCCGTTTTTGCCCCTCACCTTGAAAAAATTTCTACAAATCTCGAGATCTTTCCCAAAAAACTGAAAATGAAAGCGGCTCGGATTGACCTATCATCTCAGGACCTCATATATTCTTGGGAAACCAAGCCCGTGCCTGCATTCTTTTCAGAAGATTCGGTCAAACCGTTAGGGGATTTACGATACCTGTCCGGAGGCATGATCCTGCTTCCCATAAAGCAAGAGTATTCAATCTCTTGCGAAGACATTGAAAAATCATCGCCGGAATTTAAAAAATTTTTATCGGAACATATTCCTTTCTTTAAGGAAGCGGTTCCGGTGCATTACGAAATATTGATCTCTAAAAATACGACTTTTCATGGAATTCCCTATCTTTTTACCCCAAGAGATTTAACGGAAAAGGGTTTTTCGATTAACGACAGACTGGCTTATATTGAAAATAAAGGTTTTTATAAACTCAAAAGCACCTTCGGACAAAAACCCGAATCTTTATTTATAAATAAAGATCGAATGGAAGATTTTTTGGATAACTATACATCTTCCGATGCTCTGTTGGATCTTAAAATTTTCAATTCTTCCGCACCCCAAGAGCTTGAATTCGGAGTTTCACCTTTAAGGCAAATATTTTTTCATAGTCGAGAACCAAGCTTATCCGATCCAAATTATGTATTCGGCAAATGGACATTTTATCCCGAAAAAGGATTCTTTCGAAACGACTTGAATCTTTCACGTATTCAAAGCGGTCTGATTATAGAACCAGAACAGTTGGATGATTTTATTGCGGAAAACGAAACGGAGTTAAAAAAAATTTCCGGTTTTTTTTTCGATCAAAAAATTTCCGTCAACGACGTTCACCTAAAAATAAAACGTGATGATCGAAATAAATATTTATCCGTAAAAACTTTTATTGCTAATGCGGCACTCACTTTATTCCGCGATTATATGTATATTGAAGATCATGGGTTTCATAAAATCCCGGAACAATTAAAAATCCTTTGTTTATCTGTCCGAGAAGGGAAAATCGATTACACCAACACCCCTGAGTTCTTGTCTCTTCCTTTCATTCAAGATCATCTTGAATCCGATGACGTTTATTTGAAAAAACCGAAGCATCATTCACTGGTGATTAATCAATGGGAAAAGCATCCGGGATACATTAAAACCAATTTTACCTTTAAGACTGATCTCGGAAGCATTTCTTTTAAAGAAATCGTTAACAAATTGAAAAAGAAAAAACTCTTCTTATTTTCAAATGCGGGATTTCTCAATCTTCAGGAAGAACCTTTCTATATTCTAAAGAGTTTGAATATGGGAGAAAGTTCTCATGAAAATAACGAATCTTGTTTTTTGTCCATTACGGATTTTTTGAAATTAGACGCTCTCATTCCGACTTCACTTGCTTCGGATATCGCTATCTCGCCTCAAAATAAAGAGATTTATCAACAATTAAAGGATTTTTGTCTCCCCGAGGACGTTAATCTATCTTGTGTCAAACATCACCTAAGACCTTATCAAAAAAACGGGTTACTCTGGTTATGGTTTCTCTATAAACACGGATTATCCGGAATGTTATGCGATGAAATGGGGTTAGGTAAAACTCATCAATCCGTAGCTTTATTGGATCTGGCAGCTCGAACACTTAAACAAGAGAATAAGCCTATTTATTTTTTAATAGCTTGCCCAACCAGCGTCGTTTCCCATTGGGAAAGTGTCATTAAGGAATACCTACCTACTTTATCGTTAACGATATTCTGTAATACCAAACACATAAGGACAATCTCGACTGCCGACATCGTTATTACTTCTTACGGAACTCTGAGACGTAATCATGTCGCTTTTCTTAATCAGAGATCTCCGAATATTGCCGTGTTCGATGAAATCCAAATCGCCAAAAATAAAAACAGTCAAATTCATAAAATATTAGCTCGTATAAATGCTCACATGAAGCTCGGCTTAACAGGAACTCCTATTGAAAACAATTTATATGAATTTAAAAATCTGTTGGAAATTATTCTGCCCGGCTATATCCCCGATCCCATTTTTAAGGAATTTTTTCTCAAACAATTTAAAGACTCGCCGAAACAGAAAGACGAGCTCATAAAAATCACGAGACCTTTCATTCTTAAAAGAACCAAAAAACAGGTGTTACCCAATTTACCCGATAAGGTGAACATTACCTATCCGTTTAACTTATCTTCGGAACAAAAACAACTTTACTCAGGTTTATTGGATCGTAAAAGAGATGCGTTATTGCAAGATCTGTCGGAACCCAATACGGTTCTTCCTTATTTCCATATATTTTCAATACTCAATCAGTTAAAACAAATCTGCGATCATCCTGCCGTTTATCTTAAAACACCTGGTGAGTATAAAAAACATGCATCCGGTAAATGGGATCTTTTTGTAGATGTTTTACATCAAGCTTTAAATGAAAATAAAAAGATCGTCATTTTTTCTCAATATCTTGCCATGCTCGAAATATTTAAGTTGTATTTCGAAGAAATCGGTATTTCTTACGCATCGATTCAAGGCAAAACCAGAAACCGTAAAGAAGAAATCGAACGATTTCGAATCAATCCCGATTGTAAAATTTTCATGGGGTCACTATTAGCCTCTGGAGTGGGTATCAATCTGACTGCCGGAAGTACTGTTATAATGTACGACCGTTGGTGGAATCCGGCTAAAGAAAACCAAGCTCTTGACCGTGTACATCGAATCGGCCAAAAAAATACGGTCTTCATCTATAAATTAATTGCAAAAAATACGGTTGAAGAACGTATAGATTCACTTATTCAAAGAAAACTGGAACTCTTCAGAGATTTTATCCCAGACGCCGATGCAAACGTCATCCATATGCTAAATAGAGACGATCTAATAACTTTACTCTCTTATAAAGAAGATAAATAACTCGATATCAAATTTCGAAAAATACGGATTTCACGGCTCCAAACCATCGATCGGAGTTGTTTTTCCGCAATCAGTTCGAGTTTTCACGCCCTTGTATATTAAAGGAATCCCAATAAGAATACAATAGAACGCACGGCTGCGACTCCATGTCAAAGTCAAACCGTCGGATCCTCCAAATAAAGTTACGAATAAACCGAAAGTTACCATCCCCATACCGAAAAAAAGAAGAGCTAATAACAAGGATTCTTTTGAAACGAAAGGAACTCCGTTCACAGCAGACTCCTCGGATTTAAAATCTTCCAAGGAATTACTCCAGTGAGACGGAATCGCGAAAGGTTCGGAGATCCCTTCATTCCGGGAATCTTCGGATTTATTGAAACCACATCCATAAGTCGGCTCTTGTAAAAAGGCTTGGCAATAAGGACATTGCGATAAATGCACAGCAACGTATCCCTCACAATGCCAACACATCCGGCTACCGGATTCTTTCGATATATGCATAGCCTCTCCAGGAGTTA
Source organism: Victivallaceae bacterium (assembly GCA_036659455.1). Classification (NCBI taxonomy): domain Bacteria; kingdom Pseudomonadati; phylum Lentisphaerota; class Lentisphaeria; order Victivallales; family Victivallaceae; species Victivallaceae bacterium. The sequence goes on along the minus strand of JAVXCN010000001.1, from coordinate 797,730 downwards.
TCGAATTTCTCGGAACCTCATCCGCCCAAACATCCCAGGCAATAGGACTCACCTCCCTCAGAGGGGATTATAGTCCATACATCGAAAAAATCAATCAATAAATCTTTGAAAAAGCCTGACAAGAAAATAAAAAGAAAACAAACTTTAAAAAATTTTGGAAAATATTGAGTTTGTTTGAAAAATGTATTAAATTTTAAGTGGTGAATCCTATATCGATGCATTCGATTGTATGATCGAACGTAAGTTCACCAGCCCAACAGACAAGAGACAAATCGATAAATAGCGGAGCAACTTCTTGTATGAACGATGAATTCGATTGTGTAGTAATCGGAAGTGGCCCTGGTGGTTACGTCGCCGCTTTACGAGCAGCTCAAAAAAATCTTAAAACGGCCCTTATAGAAAGTTTTGAAACGGGCGGTACTTGTTTGAACAGAGGCTGTATTCCCTCAAAAGCACTTATTGCAGGAACCTCTCTTTTAAAAAAAATCAAATATGCAGACAAATACGGCATTCAAGTCGATAATTATTCATTTGATTTCGCTTCAATGATGAATCGTAAATCGAACGTAGTTTCCGGATTGAGAAAAGGTCTCGAAAATCTGATTAAACACAACAAAATACAGTGTTTTAACGGAAGAGCCAAGCTGGATTCCGATAACGAAATCAAGATTCTCGGAAACGACGCATGTACGCTTAAAGCAAAGAATATCATTCTTGCAACTGGATCCGAACCCAAACTTTTGCCTGGTATTTCTCTAGGTAAAAACATTATCGATTCAACCGGAATTCTGAACTTGTCTTCACTACCGAAATCCATGGTTATCATCGGAGGAGGAGTAATCGGTTGCGAATTTGCCTCTTTATTTTCAGCCCTCGGAACTCAAGTTACGATTGTAGAAGCACTTCCTAGAATTTTAGCAATCGAGAATAAAGAGCTTTCTTCTTTCATAAGCAACAGCTTTAAAAAGGAAGGCATTTCGATTTTGACCAATGCTCGTATAACTTCATTGACGGAAGATGAAAATCAAGTAACGGTCGTTTTTGAAAACGATCAAACGGAGTCATTCAGCAAGGCATTGATTGCCATCGGCAGAGTCCCCAATACGCAAGATTTAGGACTGGAAAAAACCGGAGTGATCACGGATGAACGCGGTTTTATTCTGACGGACGACTGTATGCAAACGAACGTACCCAATATTTATGCTATAGGAGACATAACCGGAAAATGGTTACTGGCTCACGTTGCCTCACACCAAGGAATCGTTGCGGTTGAACAAATATTAGGTCACCCCATGAAAATGGATTATTCGGTTGTTCCTAGCGTAATTTTTACATCTCCTGAGGTCGCTTCGGTAGGGCTATCTTTTGAAAAGGCCCTGGAACAAGGTCTTTCCGTTAAAAAATCCACTTTTCCTTTTCGGGCTTTAGGCAAAGCTTTGGCTATTGAAGAGTCTGAAGGATTTGCTACCATTATAAGCGATAGCGAAAGCAAACAAATATTAGGTGCCTGTGTGGCAGGACCGCATGCTTCGTCTCTAATAGGAGAAATGGCTCTTGCCATTAAAAACGAGCTCACCCTGCCGTGTGTTTATGAGACCATCCATCCTCATCCCACTCTTTCGGAGATATGGGCAGAAGCGGCTCTTTTAGCCGATGAACAACCTCTTCACATTCCGAAAAATAAATCATGAATAGTGCAGTTCAAGCAGAGAGTTCAAAAAACAAACGCCTTCCTTCTTGGTTAAGGAAAACGTTACCTAAAGGACGTGCTTTATCTTCTACTGCGCATAATTTAAAAATTGAACGATTACATACAGTCTGTGAAGAGGCTTTGTGTCCTAATAAAACGGAATGCTGGTCTCAACATACCGCTACCTATCTCGCTTTGGGCAGTGTGTGTACGCGTCGATGCGGGTTTTGCGATATCGATCATTCATTAACTCCTCCTCTTCCGGACTCTGGAGAATGCGATCGAATAGCCGATTCCGTGGTACAATTAAAGCTACGTCATACCGTCATCACTATGGTTTCCAGAGATGATTTACTTGACGGCGGAGCCACGCACCTATCGGAAATCATTCACAAAATTCGCTGTCGATCACCAAAAACAACGGTAGAAACACTATCTTCGGATTTTCAAGGAAATGACGAATCTTTGAAAATCTTATTGAGAGCTGCACCTGAAATTTTCAATCATAATCTTGAGACGGTGGAAAGATTGTCTCCGTTAGTCAGGCATAAAGCCACCTATAAACGGTCCCTGAATGTATTATCCTTAGCAGCTAAGGCAAATGTTTCCATGGGTATAAAATCGGGGATTATGGTAGGACTCGGCGAAAAAGAGATTGAAGTCAAACAAACTCTGGATCATCTCAAAAACGCAGGTGTTACTATAGTAACAATCGGTCAATATCTACGTCCCGGCAAAAAAAAACTTGCCGTTAAGGAATATGTTCTCCCCGAAACCTTTTCTTATTATCAATCATATGGAGAATCTATCGGTTTGTTCATTTACTCAGGACCTTTCATTCGTTCAAGCTATAATGCGGCCGAAATTATTAACCTAATCCGCCAACGATAACTTTTATAAAATCTCTTCCGTTCGTAACAAATTAAATCTAAGAATACATAAACAAAAAAAAATTAGATTTAATGCCGTCGAATGTTCATTATTGGCACTAATCCAACCTTTTGCTATGGTGGGGAAAAAAGTATGCGTGGTTATGTATCGTCGTTTTTTTTCTTTTATTATTTTATTGTCCTCTTTGGCTTTTTTAAATGCTGGGTGTAATAGCCGAACGCTAATCGCTCATGGTTTATTAGGGAGGGATGCTAACGAAATCGTTGTCTTACTTGTAAGTAAAGGTATTTCGGCAGAAAAATCTCCTATGCCGACGGGAGCCGTGGGAGGAACATCAACGGAACAATTATGGGATATTGCCGTTCCGAGTTCACAAATTACCGAAGCATTGGCTATTTTGAATCAAGCAGGACTTCCTCGTCTTAAAGGAACAAGTCTTCTCGATTTGTTTGCTAAACAAAGTTTGGTGCCTTCGGAATTGCAAGAACGAATTCGTTACCAGGAAGGTCTTTCCGAACAACTGGCGACGACCATCAGGAAGATGGATGGTATTATGGATGCCAACGTACAAGTTTCCTTCCCCACTGAGGGTGAGGAAAATGTAGTTATGACAGCCTCCGTTTATATAAAACACAGAGGTATTTTGGATAATCCCAATAGCGTCGTAGTTTCAAAAATCAAGCGTTTAGTAGCTAGTGCCATACCTGGATTGATTCCCGAAAATGTTTCTGTTGTAGGAGATAGAGCTTCCTATAGTGAAATCAGTCTTAATGGTCCTTGGGGATTAACGGATGAAGTGGAGTATGCTTCCGTTTGGGGTGTCATTATGGCTAAACAGTCGGTCGTACGCTTCCGAACCATTTTTTACTGTTTTCTATTAGGATTATTTGTCGTTTCAAGCATCTTGCTCTGGATTCTTTGGAAAGCTCATACGATGATAATCGCTCTAGGGGGAATCAAAACATTATTTTCTCCTGCACCTTATCATATGATCACTCCGAAACCTTCGGATGACAACAAAGAAACGGCTGACCAAGAAGCTGAAACCAAGGATAACGAAAAAGAAGTCGAGCAGGAGGCCGTCGTAGAAAACAGCACCGTCGAAGCCGAAAATGAGGACGATGCGTAGTGACCCTCAATACTTTCGGAGTCCTTAATACCTTAATAAAACGATCTTCATCGGTTAAGGATATGGCTTCTTTTTTACCGATTTCCTTAACGGAAAAGCTCACAGTTAAAGAAGCTTCGTCTCTCAAGATGTTGTCTTTTAATATGCGGTGGCTTTTGGTTATCCATTATTCTTGGATTGAATCGGTTTTAAAAGGATTTCCCGAATGTTTTCGAAACGCAATCATAAATCTTCTGCCTTCGGGGATATCCGACAAATTAGCCGATGCATCGATGTTGACCGAAAGAAATTCGAAGATACATTCAAAATTTGCGGCTCTGTTTCTACTTCAGGGTCTTAAAGAGAAAATATATCCGGATTATGTCATTGATGAAATGTTTCTTCCGGTATCTTCCATTAATATTTTGCTTTATCTCAAAGTCAAACTACGTATGCAGCTTATCGATTTTCTGGGACTGTATGACCTAGCAAATGAATTACATATGGTCGTTTCTCAAAGCAGATTGCAGGAAATCAACCAAATTTTATCGAAAAAAAAACGATTATTCTTAAATTATTGCATGACTCATCCTCTGAAATACAGTGACAAATGTCGATTTCTTGCTACATGGGACGGTTCGGAAGCTCGTTTAAGACATCATATTCATTCTCAGGGACTGATTTTTTTAGGAAAAGCATTGGCTCAAGAAAACGCTTCTTTATTGTGGCACCTTCTGCGTCGGTTTGATGTGCAACGAGCTTACCTTATAGAGAAAAGTATTAAAGAATCTCAACACGCTAAAAATAGCGAATATTTTAAAAATTATGTGATTAAATGCATTAAGGTTGTCGTTCAATGAAATTTTTCAGCCTAATATCTCAAAATACGGATGTTTCTCCGAACTCTAAAATCATGTCATCGGAAGAGTTTTCTACCGTGATAGATGCTTCCGAGTTATTGGACCGCGCTATCAACGATTCGAAGAAATATAAGAAACAGGTAGAAGCAGAATGCGTAGTTTTACGAGAAGAAGCCAAAAAGTCAGGATTCGCTGAAGGAATGAAACTTTGGTCCGAACAACTGATGTGTTTGGAAAAAGAAACGAATAACGTGCAGGCTAAATTAAAAGAAGCTCTTATCCCCTTAGCTATTGCCAGTATTAAAAAAATCATCGGCAAGGAATTAGAGATGAAACCCGATATCGTGGTATCTTTGATTACAAATGCACTTAAAACCGTTAATCAAAATAAAAAAATTACTATTTTTATCAATCCCGAAGATTCGGAAATCGTAGAAGGAAACAAATCGGAATTCAGAAAAGTTATTGAATATGCAGACTCAATCATTATCTCCCCAAGAAATGACATAGAAAAGGGGGGCTGTATTATAGAAACGGAATCGGGTATCGTTAATGCTCAGATTAAAGATCAGTTGGCAGCACTTGAAAAAGCTTTCACGGAAATTTTAAAGGAATCCAAAGAAACCGTATCTGAGGAAGATAAAAAAGATAATACAAACAATTCTACGAATTCCAATCAGGAAAAATAATGAGATTTTTTGTTTTGGTTTTTCTTTCTTTGTTGTGTTTCGGTACGATCGGTTTCGCATCGAACTTTCAGGAAGCCCCCATCCAAAAAGCTCCCAGACATTACATGCCTCCCATAACTTCTCAAGACGTCCTGCCTCAAACCGATCTTTCTTCGGGGACGTTTTCAGATACTTATCCCGATTTGACCACACAGGCAATCGTCCTCGTCTTTCTTGCTTTGTTACCTTTTTTCGTGATGTTATTGACGTCTTATTTAAAGATAATCATTACTCTCGTGCTTTTAAGAAATGCTCTCGGCGTTCAACAAACTCCTCCCAGTCAAGTGCTCAATGGAGTTGCGCTTATTTTATCGATATATGTTATGTTTCCTACAGGTGTAGCCATGTATCAAAGCGCGCGGCAAGAAATTCAAGAACAATCCAAAATGCAAGCCAGTTTATTTTCGGCAGAGGGAGCAGAGAAAGTCTTTATCACAATTAATAAATCTAAAGAACCGCTAAGGGAATTTTTGATTCGGAACACACCGAAATCACAAATCCAAAGCTTTTATAAAGCTTCCCAAAAGACTTTCCCAGCCGAAATCAAAAAATCTCTTTCCACTAAGGATTTTGTGATTATTATGCCCGCTTTTATTATGGGGCAAATTAAGAATGCTTTTGAAATTGGCGTTCTGATCTATTTACCGTTTTTTGTGATTGATCTAGTAACGGCGAACGTTCTCGTAGCCATGCAGATGATGATGTTATCGCCTTTGTCCATTTCTCTCCCTCTTAAATTATTATTGGTGGTCATGGTTGACGGATGGACTCTATTACTGCAAGGCTTAATGATAAGCTTTAAATAATAGGGAGAACTCTATGTTAACCACATCTTTCAGAGCCGTACTTTTCGAGTACTCATACCAAGCTCTTTTACTCATTCTCATAGTCTCAGCGCCTCCGATTATACTCGCATCCCTGGTCGGGATTATGGTCGCCATTTTTCAAGCGGCAACGCAAATTCAGGAACAAACCTTTGCTTTCGCAATTAAACTTGTTGTTATCTTCGGCACTTTAATGATCTCCGGAGGTTGGTTAAGCAATCTTATTTATAGATTTGCTTCCCAGGTATTTCATAATTTTTATAAATGGAAGTAGGAAAGGTTAAATGGCGACCACGCTTCCCAAGCTATTATCCTCTCTCGATTCCGTTTACTTTAATTTTATCTTTCAAAAGCACCCTGCGATCGTTTGGCAAACGTTTTTATTATTGATGGCTCGAGTACTACCGATATTCGCAATCGTCCCTTATTTAGGAGCCAAACTGCTGCCGTCTCCTATCAAACTGGGCGTATCCATAACCTATATGGCCATAGCATTTCCGAAAATTCTCATGGATACGACATTCGTTCAATATAATTCGGATGCTCTATTTTATCTTCTTATACTAAAAGAAGTTTTTATCGGATGTTTGATGGGATTCATTGCTGCGTTTCCTTTTTATGCTACTCAATCGGCAGGTTCCTTTATTGCCAACCAACAGGGTATTCAAGGTATGGAAGGGGCCATTTCCATGATCTCCATGGAACAAAGTGCTCCTCAAGGTATCCTTTATCATTATATGGCTACTTTAATTTTTTGGTTATGCGGCGGACCGATCATTTTGATGGATCTGATCACTTTCTCATTACAGGTTATTCCCTTGTCTCATTTTTTACCTCCGGACTTTATGAGCATGCATACTCCTTTTTGGGTAACGATGATTAAAATATGTCAACTATGCTTAGTCGTTACGATTCAACTCGGAGCTCCGGCAACGCTGGCTATGTTGTTGTCCGATCTATTCTTGGGTATTATCAATAGGATGGCACCTCAAGTACAAGTCATTTACCTATTATCGGCTTTGAAAGCCTTTATGGGTCTTTTATTCTTGACGATATCTTGGTGGTTCATTCTTAAACAACTCGATCTTTTCGTAGTTGCTTGGCTCAAGAAAATGCGCGATATTCTATTCGGCTAGGTGATGGATCGTTATTGATACCGGGAGAAAGAATTCTCTTAAGAATGCATTAAAATCAAAATCGGGAAAAAATTCCCGATTTCAATTGATCCTAATAAAGTATTATTTCTGATTATCGTTCGATCCTAAAAAATAAAATACGATGAGCAGAGAGCAAGCAGTAACCATGAAAGCGGTCATACGAGCAAAAAGAAAAAAGATCCCTCCAAAAAGTATGACGTTATTTAAAACGCTGTTTTTTGAAAATTTTTCTTTTAATGAACTGAAAAAAGAACCGCTTACACATGATTTAATCTCGTTATAAAAACACAACATTAACCCCAGGGCAACCGAAATACCGCTCCACCAAAAAGGAAACGTTACAACCCCTAAGAATGTTAAAACCCCACTGATCACTCCTCTGACATTTTTTTTAATGAAACCGGTGACCTTACCTACATTAGGATCCTCAACAAACTGATGAACCTTGTCTTTTATATTTGATTTTAAATCTTTAGAGGAGTTGTCTGCCTGAGGATTATGTTGATTGTCCTTCCCTTGATTTTCCTCTCCCATTTTGCACTCCTGATGACAAAATTATAAAAAAATTATTAACTCTTAATTAAGAATTAACAAAAAAATAAGAAAAAGAAAATAAAAAAAAATTTCTTTGGCAACGATTAAAAAACGGTAACGACCTTATTTACGCAGCAATAGCGAGTTACTACACCCGTATCGGAATTCGATAAAAAGATATAATCACCAGGTTTACCTAACGTAAACTCAAACAATTTTTTATTAAGAATCGGCAATAAATCATATTCTGCCAAGATAATAGAGACGGACTCGTTAAGTTCCAATTTAAAACAAGTTCGATTTTTAAGGAATGGCTTGTCTTTTAAAGATTTATTGCGAAGAAATTCCTCTTCGCGATCTCGAACCTCTTGAAGAGTTTTTAATTGAAGGGCTCGTAATTTATTAAAAGCTTCTTGATGATCAATGACTGCACTGAGAAGAAGCGGATCAACGAACATAAAATTAAGTTTACAAAAACCGGGCTTTTTAACTTCATAATCCAAATAATTAAGAATAGACGGGTTATCGTCAAAGCCCGTCAGCAAAAGATAAACGGCTTCCGCAAGCTCCGGATTCGGAAAAACCAACGTACCCAAAATATCAGGATCTACTTTTTCCTCTCCGGAAATAATTCGGGCCTTCTGAAGTAAAATAGCGTTAAGTATATCCCATTCAAAATTGATTCTATTAATCGGAAACCCAGGTTTCTCAAGGTAATTTTTTCTTAAAAATCGACCTAATATGGCATACCATGAAGCCGGATTATTCCGTAATTCTTCCGGCTCATTCAAAAATCCGTATAAATTAATACGAGAATTATTCGGTAGACGATTGAAATCGATATTCAGAGATTTGACGGTGGATTTTTTCGATTTCTCTTCAAAATCAAGGTTATGAATGGGCTCTGTAGTTTTTGCTTCTTCGACTTTACAATCGTCTTTTTCGGAAATCATTTCGACAAAATCGTTAAAAGCATGTTCTGCCTTTAACGAATATCTAATCTCAAACAGATCATCTTGTCGGACTTCTATCTTACGCAATGTTTCATAAGTCGTTAACACCCGGATTTCATTAAAAATCAGAACGGAGAAATTCATTAAACATAACATGGCAATCAAATAAGGATACATTTCAATAGCCTCTACACTTCAGAAAAAGATAGACTAACGTTCTCTCTTTAAAAGGTTTACAAGCTGATCTTCTAAGAGATAAGGTTATCGCTTCCGGTGTATTAACACAATCTTCAACGAATAAAACATTGCTTAGCAGGTTGATTTCTTCATAACAAGTAAGCTTCGGATTGGTAACTCTTAGTTTTAAAACTTGTTCTTCTTCATTGTAAATGAGTGCACCGCGCATTATTCCCGATAACTCCGGGTTTTTACTTATTCCTCTGTTAAATAAGAAAGCATGTATTTCATCATCTTCGGTAATCAGTTCTTCACGAATTTCTTCATAAATCTTTCTTAACCGCTTATAAAAAATATTCTCTTCACCCAAAATTTTATGCACGATAGCGTTTTTTTCATGGACTTCGCGACTTCGCGACTGCCAACAAACGGTGACTCCTAAAAGCAATCCCATTAATGACAAGCAGATAAGTATTTCGATTAAAAGAAAAGGTTGTTTACATCGTTTCATAGTTTAAAAAAAACATCCCTTCGGCAAGAAAATCGTAATTTTTCGGATAAAACCAAGGTAACTTCCAAGTCGATTAGCCAGCCTTCCTTATCGTCTTTTTTCACATGATTTTTTATCTTAACCGTGTAATCACAGTTAATGAAACGAATAATCCCGTTTTCCGAATACAAGAACAAATCGGGATAAACGATTCCGGTCTCTGTCCAATCTTCCGAAAAATTTTTAGTCGACAATCGTTCTTTAACACAAAGAAAAGTATGAACGAACGCCTTATCCAAAAGAGAAGACATCTGCGACTCAATAAGCTTTACGTGATTACGCATTCTGCAATGCGAATAAAATCGAACCATAGGAATGAGCATTGTCATAATGAGAGAAAGAGCCAAAAGCACCTCCAATAACAGAAAGTTTCTTTTGAATCTTCTCGCACCGGAAACGGTTCGAATACTATGAAAAAGTAATCGTTTTTTCATAGGCTTTGCCCTTTAAAATAATTTTCCGAACTGATGCTCCTCCTAAAGATCCATCAAAAAATATCAACAAAGAGTCGTCTAAATTCGGATTTCCGGAACAAGTATCTATAGATTCGACACCTTTCAATATTACGAGCTTATTCGTTAATCTTCGTGTTTTTTCAGGAAGCAATTTAGTTGCTTTGATTTCGGAAACGTATATACCTTTTTCTTCCTTTCGAATAGACAAATGAACATCGGTATCGTAGTAAACGCAACATTTGCCGGCTAAACCGATTTGACGGGTCAATTCATTACATGAATGCTCAAACATCATTTTATATTGATTTTCAGACAATACCCCGGAACCGAGAAAAGCCAATATCGGAGTTAAAATACCGATAACTATTAAGATTTCTATGAGACTTAACGACTGTTTTCTTCGGTTAAAACGATCAGGCGTTGTTGATAGGAATTTTTTTCGAATATACTTTAATATCATCGGTACCTTCCTGGATTTCGACTATCAAATCATGTCCCCAACCATCCTTAAGAACTTTATCTCCGTTTTTACAAAACGGTGAATTTTTAACGAGAACCCTGTAATCGGAAACTATCTGATCAAGAGATCTATCACCGGTAGCGTATTCCATCATCAAAATATCATAAATTTTTGCACAATTTTGATGTGTTTGAAACTCTTTGCCCTTGTCCACACTACCCTTCATATTAATAGCTAAAACTCCGCCAATCAGACCTATCAGAAAAATAACTATCATGATTTCGATCAACGTAACGGATCTTTTTTTTCTATTATTATACATACATTTTCTCCTTCAAAAACCGAGTCCGCCCGTCAAGGGCACTAAGACTGCTAACATTACGAGAGCAATAATGCCTCCCAAAAATACAAGAATCAAAGGCTGACTCCAAAATACGAACATTTGCAGGAACCTACGAACTTCCTCATCATAAATATCCGCTAAATATCCGGAGGTTGTTGAAAGATCGCCGGTATCTTCTCCTAAAGCGACCATCTGAATAACCGTTTTAGGAATAAAGGGATATACGGCTAATTCCTGACTGAGACGACCACCCGCAACCACACGATCCATCGCTTCATCAACGGCTGTTCTAAGACTTTCCGGATTTAATGATCGTGAAGCTATAGCCACGGCCGTTACGAGGTTGCTGCCTCCCTGCAATAACACGTTCAATACTCTAAAAAACCGTCCTAAAGACAATTTAATAATGAGTCGTTTGATAAAATCAGCGATCATTAACGCATTCATAACATGTTTTTTAAGTCCCCACTTTCGGTGAAAGAAAAATATCAATCCTCCTCCGGTGAAAAATCCTAAAAATAAACCCCACTTGTAAGTACAGAGAAATTTGCTGGCACCGAAAACAAGTCGGGTCGTTGTATTAAGACCGCTTTCTTCAAAAACCTCTTGTAACGAGGGGACTACGGCAATCAAGAAAAAACCGATGACCCCTAGAGAGAATAAAAACAAAGTCAGCGGATAAGATAAGGAAGACAGCAGTTGCTTTTTAAAAGCGGCTTCAGAGGTCAAATTTTCTTCCAGACGTAGTAAAGCTCCTTCAAGATCGCCTATCGATTCTCCGGATACAATCGTGGTTCTATAAAAATCATTAAAAAACTCGGGATATTCAAGCATAGCCTGAGATAAAGGAATGCCTTCTCGCAATTTATCGCTTAAAAATCGGATAACAACTCCTAAAGAGTCTCCGAAAAACCGTTCTTCCAGATTACGCAAACTTTCATACGCCGGCAAACCGGACGATATCAGCAGCCTTAACTGCTTAGTAAATAAAATCAATTGAGCGGCCGAGCATCGCTTTTTAACCGCCTCGGTTCCTTTTTTTTCGGTTAAGGATAAAATATGAAAATTACTTTTTAAAAGCTTTTCGCGAGCCCCTTCATAACTATCGGCATTTATAAAAGCCTTCTTTTTCCGCTGACGTTCATTTAAGTAGGAATATTGAAATAAAGGCATCGTACAAAACTCCTATTCAGCTTTTTTGGCCACACGAAGTAATTCGTGCACTGTAGTAAGGCCTTCAAGGACTAACTCCGCTCCGTGATTGAGAAGCGGTTTAAACCCATATTCATAAGCACGGGTTTTTAATAATTCGCCGGAAGATTTTGTAGCGATAATCGATTTCAGATCGCCGATCGGTTGAAAAAGTTCATAAATACCATGTCGAAATTTATACCCGGTTCCGAAACAATGTTCGCAACCTTTTCCCTCGTAAACCGAATCTTCGGCACAGTGAATCTCACGCTCATGAAAAAATTCTCTTTCAACGGAAGTCATTTTTCTTTCTGCAGCGCATTCCCGACATATTTTACGAACAAGTCTCTGAGCAACAATCCCCTGAATCGTCGAAGATAATAAATAAGACGGAATCCCCATATCGGTCAACCTGGGAACAGCGGCCAAAGAATCGTTCGTATGCAATGTGCTTAATACTAAATGTCCCGTTAATGATGCCTGTACGGCTATTTCCGCCGTTTCCAAATCACGAATTTCACCTACCATTAAAACATCAGGATCCTGCCTTAAAAGATGTCTCAACCCTTGAGAAAAAGTAAGACCTATTTTCGGTTTAACCGCGACTTGTGAAATACCGTTTAACTTATATTCGGGAGGATCCTCAATCGTCATAATATTTGAAGATCGATCAAGCAAACTCTTAACGGCGCTGTACAGAGTCGTTGTTTTTCCGCTGCCGGTCGGTCCCGTAACTAAAATAATACCTTCCGATGAAGAGAGAAGGTTGCGAAAAGAACTCAGCATCACATCCGGCATGCCTAAACAATCCAGATCGAGTAATACATTGCCGCGATCCAAAATTCTCAAAACGATTCGTTCTCCGTTAATAACAGGTACGGTGCTGACACGCATATCCACGTCTTTACCGCCGATTTTTAACTTAATACGACCATCCTGAGGTAATCTATGTTCGGCAATATCTAATTTTGCCAGTACTTTAATGCGTGTAATCAAAGCCGAACGATATTCGGCCGACGGAGTATGTCTAATTTGCAAAACACCGTCAATCCTGTAACGAATCTGCAAAATATCTTCGAAAGGTTCAAAATGAATATCCGACACTCTTTCGTTAACGGCTTCCTTAAAAATCAAATTCAAAAAATGGATAACGGGAGCGGAATCCTTAACACCGAAAAGATCTTCCTCATCTTCGGAAACCTGTTCGATAGTGGATACAGTGTTTTCCTGATTGGAAATCCGATCCAAAAATGCGGAGGCTTCGCCTTCACGATTACCGTAATAAAGATCTATAGCCGTTAATATGGCCGCTGGACTGTACTCGATTAAAACGCATGGTTTATCGAAAATTAATCTCAATTCATCGATAACTTCAAAATTATTCAGATTCTCCGTAGCTACAATTACCCGGTCTTGCTGCTCTTCCAACGGGAAAATCTTATGTCTCTTCAAAAAATCGTAGGGAATAATTTTTAATAAGTCCGAAGAACACTTAGAGAGATCAATTTCATTATTTGCCGTCATATTCTTTCCCCAACGAAACATCGAAAGCGGGTACACTTGAAGTCAGCTTCTTCGCCTCTTCAATGAGACGCTTTTTATACAAATAATCTCGCGCATGCATCAATTCAAGATCCAACTCTTCCGAATCGCCGAGACGACGAGATAAGAGGGCTTCTTTATAGGCTTCATCCTTCATAGCTCCATCATGAAGAATCTTAGGAGTTATGAAAATAAACATTTCCGTACTGTTCTCCGCGGTATTTGACATACTGAATAGTTTGCCTATGCCAGGGATATCACCTAAAAAAGGAATGCCGTCTTTACCGTCCGAAGAATTTTTTCTTCGAAGTCCACCTAAAATAACGGTCTCTCCGTCGGCAATTCTTACGTGATTCGTGATATGTCTTCGTGTAACGTCTGGTCGATCATTAGGACTTTTTCCTGTGGTATCAAACATGATATCCGTATCCAAGGTAATGAAAGACTTACCTTCGCCGTTTTCTTCGTCTCCGATATTAACCGTGGGAATGATTTTAATTGTTATACCGTATTGAGCACGGTTATACTGGACCTTATCTTTATCGGAAGATATGAGAATGGACATCTCTTCCACAATTGCAATAGTAGCCGGAGTTTGATTCATCGTTACAATCGAGGGACTGGCATTAATCTGAATATCTTCCTGAGCTAAGAGAAATTGATAAGCCAGATCATAACCCGGAACGGAAGAAGATCCCTTATTTCCGATTAAAAATTCCAAAATTCCGGTAGCAGCATTCCAAGACAGTGCCGGAGAGAAACTTTTTTTACAAACCTCCTCGCCCAGACGTAACAAATTTAACCCGGATCGTCGTTGATTGACAATCTTCCTTTCGAACAAAAGAACTTCGATTTGAATCATTTTCTTAGAAACATCCAATCTCTTAAGCAATGCTTTAATGTGGGGTAAGGTCTCTTTTTCAACGACCATGATTAAGGTACCCGTTTTCAAATCGACAATGAAATTACCGGGTTTTGCGGACAAACCGGTTAATTTAGTTTGCGGAGCAGGGGATTCCATCCGATTTCCGGATAAAGAGGACCGAGTCGTTAGCACCCGACCATCGGAATTAACGGATAATACATTATAAACCTGAGATAATATCGAAGCTAATTCTTCGGGGTCGGAATGCTTGACGTTATACCAAAAAACAACCTTGTCATTGGAGTTTTCGATACCTTCTTCAAGTCGATAGACCAAATCCATAGCCTTACGCACATCACCGGTATTACCGCTAACGAATAATGCATCCGATCGACTCTGTAAGGGAAGGATCTTCAATCCCGAACCTTCTTTTTCCAAAGAAAAAGCGGCTTGAAGAATAGCCATCATTTCCGAAGCATCGATTTTACTTAATGTAAGGATACGAAAATCCTGTTTGGAGCAGTCCGGCCCAAGAAACTGATACAATTTCAGAATCTCCGAAATATCGCTTACGCGCCCGAATAAAAACAGTTTTCCTCCAATCACCTCATGATGAACGGATTCTCCGTTAATGAATTTTTGCAGGATCAACTGATCGGCTTGAATATCCGGATTGGAAGATGAGAAAACATAACATACCATGTCTCCGGGAGACATTAACGACAATTGATTAAAATCGGCTACGATAGAGCTGACGGAAGCAGTATTCGAAACGGCAGTTAATTGTTTTATCAACGGAGAAAGAGACTGAACCGAGATGCCCGATCGACTTAGTACCAAACCTAAAAATTCATCCCAACACTCTCTCGGCACCGGAATATGCGAAACAACGGAAATTTTTCTGGAACCGATTTCGGGAGGAATAAGGTATATACATTCCATACCTCCGTAATCGGAAATTAAATCATAAACGGTCCCTTCAGGGTGATGCCATAATGAATAATCGCCGGAGGTATTTAAAGTACGGCAGTGAGCCGCCCACAACTCCTGTGCTTCTCGAATATCCGATTTGATCCGTCTGATTTCACTTAAAATCGGAAAAAAAACGTCATCGGAAAGCGAACCACCGGACTTTCCCAATTCAAAAGCCCGATCATATAAGTGTTGAAGTTCCCTATTCCATTCAACCATGGCTTCATTAAATTTTTGAGCTTGTAAAGATGTGGCCTTATCGGAACCGAGAACCTTATCACCGGAATTCAACAACGTTAATTTCTCGGAAATCGTAATTCCTGAAAGAGGGTGGGTAAGAACCAAAGTGAACGGGACGCAGTTAATAAGACGACACAACAATTTTCTCATTTTCCAACCTCTATATCACGATTGAAAGTGCTTTTATCCTCAGCAGATCGATAAACGCCGGAAGAATGCGTCATATCACCGAAAGCGACACTTTGATGTTTGAGACGCAAAATTACGGGAAATACGCTCGAACGAGAGGCACTGAACATATGTCCTTTCAGAAGATAAGTATTGCCGTCTTTTTCCATGCCGTCGAAAACAAATAACGGCTCCATCAATTTACCGGAAAGATATTCCTCTAATTCATGTGCCGATTCGATCTTTCTCCATCCTGAAGACGATCGCAATAACCACTCATTTGAATTTAACGAAAATCGTTGTCCTGTGGTAGTTACAATCGTAGGACTATTCCAGGTCTTCAGACCTGCATATTCTATTTCGGCGGTTAAATCTTCACATTCCGTTGCAGGCTGAGGATACCGTATCAAATTCAATATCTGCTTTCTGATACCTCCGATATCCCAAAGTTCGAAAACGGCGCATTTTTCATCCATCCGTTTTAAATATAAAATCGGAAAAGAACTCGAATCCGATTTCGGCTCTTTATGAACCCAAGCCTCTCCGTCCCACAATAAATACTCACCGACACTCATGAATCGACAATAATTTTCACCCTGCTCATCCGAAAAATCGAATCGTTCCTTAGCTGCAGCATATAAATATTCCGGTCCGCCATGCATTACAAGAAACAGATCTTTGCCTATCCGACGCATCTTCTGTTTTACGGGAAACGAAGCATCAACTTTATTTTTCCCTAAAAACCACTCTCTATTATTCTCGATCTCCTGAGCCCTAAGAATGAAAGTTTCGCAATCCGGTTTTGAATCGGTTTTACTTCCCCCTCCGACATTAACTTCCAAGGAAAGCCCATCATCGGCAACGCGCACGATTTCAATCCACAAAGAAGCCGTACCTTGATGATCTTCAAAAAAATAATGAACATCCGGAATAGCGATCGAAGACATGTCTTCGATCGAATTCAAATACTTTTTAAAACGAATAAAAAACTTCTTTCCGATTTCAAGTTGTTTCGAACTCTTACTTTTACGAAAACTCAAAACCGGACCTTGCCCCGCTGCATCCGGTCGTAAATTCATTCCTCTAAAAATCAGCTCATCTTTCAAAGAAGGCATTCCGACTTTAGGCTCACGATAAACCAGCCCGAATCCTACCTTACTCAACGTCATCGATTCCAACCGTTTTTTGCTTGAACCGACTGAGCCGAGATGACGATTATTAAAAAAATAATTGCCAAAATCCGAGAACTCCTTGCCGGACAAACATAAAACTCCGGATAAGGCACAAGACAAAACAATGATCCAATACCGTACCCTTATTAAGCGATACATAGATAAACTATTTATTTGCCAAATGAATAATAAAAGGATTTAAGATAGCTCAAAAGAAGAATAATTTCAATTTATATTGAATTATCATTGGTATTTTATAAAGATAACTCTATCTTGAATATGTTAAAGGCGTTTTTTTTAATTTCGATATAGACAGGGTAGTTCTTCCGGAATTTCTCTTTTCGTTAAATCGGTATAACCGTCCGACTTGATGATGATTGAGTTTTCCAAACGCACTCCCCCTATCCCCGGTAAATAAATCCCGGGTTCTACCGTTACTACCATGGACTCCTTCAATAAAATTTCCGCCGTTCGTCGATCTTGTCGATTAGAGGATAAATAAGGATATTCATGGACGGACATACCAATACCGTGTCCCGTTCCATGCATAAAGTATTTTTCATATCCGGCTTCTTTGATGACTGCGCACACGACTTCATGTATCGCTCCGCAAGACACACCTGCCTTACACAGTTTTAAACCTTCGATTTGAGCCTCTCTGACAATACGATAAACGGCTCTAAGTTCTTTTTTCGGTTTGCCCCAATTCAAAACTCGAGTCATGTCTGAACAATAATCATCCAATTCCACTCCGATATCAATCAAAACGATATCCTCGAAACACAATTTACGCTCACTTAAGGATGCGTGAGGGAAAGCCGTGTCTTCACCGAAAGCAATAATCGGAGGGAAAGCAGTAGCGGTAGCTCCTTGAGATGCCCAAAAAGTGCGAAGCTCCGTGGCCAAGCTGGTTGCAGTGACGTTTTCGTTCAATAAAGAACAAACCAAGTCATAACCCTCAGAGCCTAATTTTGCCGCAGCAGTCATTTTTTCCAATTCTTCAGGACTTTTGATCGAACGAATTCCATCAAGAAAAAAATTGACAGATACAAGCGAAGGACATTGCGAAAGAACGCGTTGATAAAAAGTATAAGTAACGGTAGCGGGATCAAATCCGCAATTGTTCATATTTTTCAGATAATCTAAAAACAAATCATCCGAAAAAGAAGAACAACAGGTTATCTCAATATCTTCGGAAATCAAATGCGAATACATTGCAACATCTATCGGAGCAACAAACAATCTGACTTCCTCAGAAGAAACAATCAGCTTACCGGAAAAAATCTTGCCTTCGGACAAATATTTCAAATCAACGGATTGATCAAAGATAAAACCTTTGAGTCCGCTTTCATTAAGATGTTGACGAACTCGAATCAGTCTTTCCATAAATAAAGACCTCCAATAAATCCTCTTCCGATAGCCGTTTCATTATTCTTTGACCGTCAAAAGCCGTTTCCGGTTTACCGATGGACCACAAATGCTTCAGCAATTCCGCGTCGGTTCCGGGTAACGACACAAAACCACCATATCGCGACCTTCGAGAGACGCAAGAATCTTTATCTTTAAGATAAAGATCAAGAGAAATATATTCCAAATGTGTTCTTAAAAAAGCGACGGCTTCAGATTGATTCAACCCCTCAGGTACAGCCATAAGCCTTATTTTTGTATTCTGCTCAAATTCGAAAACGAAACCGAAAGATTCAAACAGATCGCAATGCTCTCGAAGCAGGTTCACATCTTCATAACTAAAGTCCGGAAATATCGTTTCTACTAAAAATTGTCCACGCCCGAGAGTTTTCCGATTCATAGTCGTCGTTTGAGCTACGAATATAATGTGACGTATCGCTTTAATCCTATCTACAAGATAGATCCTATCGTTCTCACCGGCCAATAAAAACTTTCCGATCCCGGCAATGCAAAAAACATCAACCATAAAGGGCAACTTTTCTTGTCCATCTTTTGTGTCTTTTTCTACGTAGATAAACTCTTTTCGCTCATTCAATGCAGTGTACCTTGAACCCACCGGATCCGGACCGTCACCTTCATCCATCCGTTGCGAAATAAGTACGTCATGTCTCATAAATTCTATCGCATTTAACCGATCCGATCGCTCGACGACAAATTGATCGGTTTTTACGAAATCGTTTTCTCGAATGTGTGAAGTGAAAACTTCCGGCGCCGAACAACTGCCGGACAAGGAAACTAAAGCATTCGAAACTTCATCATATATGAAAGATCCTACTAAACTCTCTCGTCTAATACGAATATCTCTCTTTTGAGGATGAATGTTTACATCATACCAACCTTCAGGCAAAGTGAGATGTAAAATGAAGGCAGGATACCTATGAATGGGGATGAAAGCCTTATAAACCTCGTTGATTTGATAACTTAAAAACGAACATTCCACACATCGTCCGTTAACAAACCATTTCTGCCCTAATCTGTTAGATTTATGAAAAGCAGGATTGCCGATTCTACCCACCAATTTTAATGCTCCTCGAGATGCCGATAAATGAATCCCGGAAGAAAAAAAAGACTCTCCCATGAAGTAACGAATTCTGTTATCGAAATCCATTTCACGTTCAACAAACAATTCCTCCCGACCCTCACTAATCCATCGCCACTCGACTTTCGTTCTTGATAAAACCATAGATTCGATAAGCTTGCGCAATTTATTCCGATCGCTTAATTCCGTTTTTTGAAAACGTCTTCGTACGGGAACGTTATAAAATAATGAAGAAACTTCCACGGTCGTGCCGCCGGTACGAGGATATCGTTCGGTCTTATCGATTTTTCCTCCCGTAATCCGGAGAATGTACCCGTATCCCGAATCATCCGAAGAAGAGTATATCGTGGTTTCGGAAATAGCTGCTATCGAAGCTAAAGCTTCTCCTCTAAACCCTAAAGTAGACAAAGAATATAGATCATCAAAAGACGATATTTTTGAAGTCGCGTGTCTTTGAACGGACATCTCCAGATCTTTTTCGGTCATCCCCGAACCGTTATCTCTAATGATAATACTGCCTTGTCCTCCGCCTATCGTTTCTATTTCAATGAAATCGGCACCCGAATCCAATGCATTTTCAATCAGCTCCTTAACAACGGAAGAAGAATCTTCAATAACCTCTCCGGCTGCAATTTGATTAATGATATGCGACTCTAAAAATCGAATGTTTCCTTTACGGCGCGTCTTAATAATCGGACTCCTTATTTTATTTACTCAATCTACCGGATTAAGAAACTCTATTGATAACCGATATGAAATAAAATATCTATAACCCTTTATTAAACAATTAAATAAAATTAAAAATGATTTTTATTTAATAAAAAACATTGAATTAACATTAAAAATATAAATATAATTGTTTCTATATTGAATAATTTATATTTTTTGGAGAAATTTCATGACAAGCTCCGGTCAAAACCCTTCTAACAAAGGACCTAAAGTCTCGGCTTCTTTCGGAAAAAAACAACGTAGTAAACTGGCTGAAATCGCCGCTTATAAAAAATCTAAAGAGGGCGATTTCGATCAAGGTTATCCTCTTCCCAGTGAAGAAGAAACCAAGCAAGCTCTTACGAATATTTTGGGTCAATTGGCTGAAGGAAAAAATCTGCAAGACATCTTGGGGCTCTCTAACACCGTTCTTGAAGAAATCTATACGATGGCTTACAGCTTCTACTCTCAAGGTAAGTATTACGAAGCCATTGGTCTTTTCCAAGTTCTGGCAGCCTCCAAACCCGGTTCTTATAAGTATATGTTGGGTCTTAGTTCCTGTCTCCATCAACTTAAAATGTATGATGAAGCCGCATTCGGTTTTTTCCTGGCCTTCGATAACGATCCGACCAATCCCATCCCTGCTTATTACATCGCGGATACTTTTTTAAAATCGGATCGACCTGAAGAAGCCCAAGACTTCATTGATATCACACTTAAAGTCTGCGGAAATAAACCTGAGTATAAAATGTTGAAAGAGCGTTGTCAGGTTATGTTGGAAGCGATTCACAATATGTTAAAAAGCAAAAAACTGAGTGCGAAACCCGCAACCTCCCCCACTAAAAAAAGTGCCGGCAAAAAAACAAGCGCAACATCAAATAAAAAATCGAGAAAATCCAAGAAAAAATAATCATAACCATTCATAGGGAGTTTAATCCATGAAACACCAAGCTCGTGATAAAAAAAGTAAAACCGTTGCAGCCAGACGAAGAACCGTTAAAGCCAAACCTCAACCGGTAGAAGCTCAACTCATCAATGAAACACAAGGAGTTTTAGAAACTTTTTCCGAACATTTTCCGATTTTGAACAATTTTTCAGAAAAAGACATTACCGGAATGATGTCTCTTCTTTCTCATCAGTTGAATAGCATTGACTATAATAATATTTTCAAAGGCGTATTCAAAAATTCGAAAGAAGATGCGGCTTTCGCCAAACAATTTACGTGTTTAGCCGATCATTTAAATAATATTTCTCAAATGATCACGAGAGATCTTCGTTAAGAAATAAAAAAAAACCATTTAAAAAGGATCTTATGGGTTTATCATCTTCTTCTTCAAGTTCGGACGGAGCATCCTTGATTAGACAACAAGTTTTGTCTTCAACTCCAAATATAAATCCCGATGCTAAGCTTTCCGCTAATGAAGTGCAGCAAATGCAGAAAGTCAAATCGGGAGAAACTTCTTCTATGGAAGCCGATGCGGCAAGCGTTAGCAAGTCTTCTCGAGGGGTATCCGAAGAACGGAAAATGGTCGAAGGTTTTGAGGTTACTGAAATGGAATCGGAACCTCAAGCTTCTAACGTTGCTAAGGGAAAAGAAATGAAAGCCTTAGGGTTATCCGGAACAAGCTCCATGGAATCCTTAAGTTCCGTATCGGCGATATCCTTGAAAGAAATCGAAGCTATCGTTAAAGGAGCAGCCGGTCAAAAAACGGAAACAATGATTTCCGAAACGCCCAATCTGCCCGCGCCTAAAGTCGTTCCGAGAAAAGAAGTCACCGAAATTGCTATGGCTTTGGCACAAGCTCTTTCCAGTTTGACGGATTCAACAATCGAAGCTATCAAAAACTATGCGGATACCGATAAACAAGCCCAAGAAATGAATAAAACGTCTCTGGCAAGTTCTCAGGCTACGATTGAAGAACAACGTACGGAATTCCAAAAAATGAAGGAGGTGGAAGGCAAACAACAAGATTCTAAAACTATGGACACCGTTAATGCCGTTTGTATTGCCATATCGGTAGTAATAACGGTCATTTCCATCATAGCAGCTATCTTTACCTGCGGTGCCGGATTAATAGGTTTAGCAGGAGCAGGAGCGGCAGCAGGAGCAGCAGGAGGCACGGCAGCAGCAACCGCAACTGCAGCAGCCGTTACGGCGACAGCAACGTCGGTAGCAACGACGACGGCCAGTCAGGTTACAATGCAAGCCGTTATCCAAGCCGTAAAACAAGCTGTTGTGGAAGCCGTAAAACAAGCCATTAAAGAAGGTATCAAAGCAAGCGTTAAAGCAACGATAAAAGCAGTCATCAAAAATGTCGTGAAAGCATTGATGAAGCAAATGTCAAAAATATTCCAAATGGGCAAATCCTTGATTAAGGAAGCTTTTCCTAAATTAGCTAAAGTATTTGAAGCCGTAGGAAACAAGTGGGTCGGACTCGCAGTCGGAACCGTTATTGCCGTTCCTCAGCTTGTAAAAGGTATATTCGGGGTACAACTTTCGGAAGCACAAAATCAATTGGCAGACATTCAAAAAGAAGTGGGTGCTCTTTCCGCTCAATCCGAAATGATGAAAATGTTCACGATGTTCTGGCAACAAGCCAGTAAGATTGCCTCCAAACAAACCGGAGATACATCTCAAATGCAAGACCAAATCGTAAAAACTTTCGGACAGATGAATAAAGCGTATAGATCAATAGGTCAAGGATTGGCTGCGGCCGTTTAAACTAAAAAGTTAATTATAAACATAAGGATATACACTATGACATCAGGAGTCAGCGGTTCCGGAGCTAATGAAGCCCAACAACTTCAAAACATTCAACAACAATTAGCCGCAGCAAAAGAAGGTTCCCAAGGAACCGGTAAGGGTCACGATACTAAAAATTCCACTTCCTTGCACCAACTTACGGAACAAGCCGCAGCCGGTATGGAGGAAATGATCTCCGAAGGACAAGTCGGTAAAACCAGTAAAAAAGACGCATCTACGGAAACAACGAAAACTTCAAAAAAATCGACTGCTTCCGGCAAGGACAACATCCAACGATCTACGGAGACGGCAACCGCTCAAGCCATTCGAGGTCCTCAAAGTACTCGAGCCAATGCTTATGAGCTTCCTTCCCTGCCGGAACCTTCTGCCAGCGTTAACGGTGTAGTTCTGAAAAAAAATATGGGTACTCTGGCTTTACTTGGATTAGTAATGACTTTGATGGCTCAAGCCAGTTCAAAATCTTGGAGTATGGATTTTCAACAACAGAACCAAGCCATTCAAAACCAAGTGCAAATGGCTCCTGAGATCGGTCAGGCCATTCGAACTCAAGCCGAGCATCAATCCGCTGCAACTCAAGCACAAGCTACGCAATCCTTAATTAGCGGTATTACAAATATTGCTTCGTTTGCCGTATCTGCAGGGATGGGAATTTTTTCCGCAGCAAAAGCTGCTTCCGGAGTAAAATCGGCTTCGTTTACTTCCGAAACGGCGGGGTCTGCTGCATCACAGGCCAGTACTACGGCAACAAATGTCGGCAGTCGGGTTTCCGGTTCCTTGGATGATATTGCGGGCGCGACAACCGGAGCCACTCAGCAAGCAACTTCCCGAGCAGCCAGCTCCGCATCCGAAATTACGCAAGGAACAACAGGAGTATTAGGTCAAACGGGATCCCAAGCCGGTAGAGTGGGGGAAAATGTAACGGGAGTCCTGGACGATGCCATTAACACTCCGTCTTGGAAAGATAAGTTAAGTAGAGGCATGAACGTTTTCAAAGAACAAGGAGGACGCGCAGCTGCGTTCGCCGGAGAAACTTTTGCAAAAAGCATGCAAGTGGCTCAAGTTATGAATCTTTTGTCTCAAGGTATCGACGGTATTGTAGGTTCGGTTTACGGATCTCAAGTAGCCGCACACCAAAAACAGGCAGGTATTGCCGAAGCACAATCGGCTGAGTTGCAACAGATGGCCAGCGTAATGGACAAATATGCGAGTCAAGCACAAAGTATGGGCGATCAGGCGCAAAGCACTGTCCAAAACGCTCTCCAAACCATACAAAACGTTGCCGACTCCATGACTCAAACATCGGCTGCCATTTTCAGCTAGCGTTTCAAGAAAAAGAGCAAATTTTTATCTATTACGGAAAATTTGCTCTTTTCACCGGACTCATGAAGATAAAGTTGATCCTAAACCCGATCCTTCAATTCCCGGAATCCACGTTTATAAAAAGATCCTTTCACGATATGACCCATATTGAGCTCTTCCGAATAAACCAGACGACAACCGACTGCCATCGAAGCTATTGCCAATAAAAGAGACGGTTCCATTTTTTCCTTTAAAAAAACCCATCCGAAAAACCCGGCAAAAAGGGGCATAATCAACCCACAACAAGATAAAAAAGTCGAAGAAAAGATTCTTAACAAGTAACCGTAAAGATTATAACAGATGATGTTCGAAAATACTAACAATGCGAGAAGCATTTTAAAAAACACCATCAAATTCGTTACGGGAATGGGATTCCAGGATTCCGAAAATCCCGAATGAATCAAGCTCATAATACCCGAAATAATCATTGCAATCGCATTCAGTCCTAATGGCGAGATGTTATGGACCTTTTCTATCTTCCGCATTAACGTCCATCCGTAACAGGCTATTAAAGTAGCCCCTATCAACAAAAATTCAGGTATGAACAGTTTTTTTGTTTCAGGTAAAAGCGGGTTGGAATGTCTCGAGTAAATCAAATACAAAACATATCCGATCATCCCTATGACAATACCTAAACATTTGCGAACGGAAAGACGCTCTTTTAATTGCAAATAAGACATTAAAGCCGTGATGAAAGGCGATAATCCGAAAATAAAACTGGCTTTTGAAGAACTCAGAAACGGTAAGGCATAAAATTCCAATGCGTTTGCCAAATAAAAACCCGTAAACGAAAGAGCCAAAATACTCGGCAAGGATTTACGAGATACCCCTGCAAATACCTTTTTCCGAAACGACAAACCAAGAATACATAAAAGCCCTCCAGCCGTTATCATTCTGACTCCGGTCAAAAATAAAGGAGAGGAAACTTCAAGCGCACTTTTACTAAAAGTGAAAGAAGACGACCAGATGAATAAAGTAACAAAGACAAGCACTATTCTCATAGAAAGACATTTTATGAGATATTCCGTTTTTACCCTAACAAAATCAGTTACCGTTAAAAAATGAACTTTAACCGTTAAAAAATATTTTTTGTTCTCTCGACTAAATACTTTTCACTAAAACTGAGTTTCAATAGCATCTATTAAAGATTATTAACTCAAATGCATGATGACAATGAATATATTTTTTGAAAACGACAAGATTTCTTTAGATTCCAAAACTACGGCGGAAGTTTTAGCTCAGTCCGTTAGGCCGCATTATGATTTTGTAGGTGTTTTAATCAATGGAATCCCTTGCGATTTTTCGCAAGAACTTCAGGATGGAGATGAGATCAAATTCCTGACTTTTGAAGACCCCGAAGGATGCGATATCTTTCGTCAC
This sequence comes from Victivallaceae bacterium, assembly GCA_036659455.1. Lineage (NCBI taxonomy): Bacteria > Pseudomonadati > Lentisphaerota > Lentisphaeria > Victivallales > Victivallaceae > Victivallaceae bacterium. The sequence goes on along the minus strand of JAVXCN010000001.1, from coordinate 772,133 downwards.
AGTTCGGCGCACGTCTTGGCGCAAGCCGTACTACGACTTTATCCCGAAGCCAAACCGACTATCGGACCGGCAATCGATCAAGGGTTTTATTACGATTTCGCCGATTTGACCATTAACGAAGAAGATTTACTGACAATAGAGAAGATTGCTAACGATATCATCAAAGAAAATCTTCACATTAAAAAGAATGTATTTTTAAACAAGGAACAGGCTTTTTCTCATTTTTCAAACAATGATTTCAAGCAACAAATCATTGCCGATTTACCTGAAGAATCATCAATCACTTTGTATAGTCAAGGAGAATTTTCCGACCTATGTCGAGGTCCTCATCTCAAGCAAACCGGGCAAATTAAGGCCTTTAAAATTTTAAAGACCTCGGGCGCTTATTGGCGAGGAAATCCCAAAAATCCGATGTTAACACGTATTTACGGAATTTCTTTCCCTTCCAAAAAAGAGTTGGATGATTATTTAGCTCGTATTGAAGAGGCTAAACAACGAGATCATAAGATTCTAGGCCCCAAATTACATTTGTTCTCCCATCAAGAATGTGCTCCCGGTATGATCTTTTTACATCCGAGAGGCATGGTTATGTGGAATGCTCTGATCGGCTTTTGGAAAAAACTCCACCTTAAAGATGGCTACGTTGAAATTTTAACTCCCCAGCTCATGTCTCGAGAACTTTGGGAAATCTCCGGACATTGGGAAAACTATAAACAAAACATGTATACCCTGGAAATAGATGAAAAGGACTATGCTCTGAAACCGATGAATTGCCCAGGCTGTATGCTATATTACAAAACCCAAACTCGTAGCTATAGGGACTTTCCGTTAAAAATTGCTGAAATCGGTCACGTACACCGACAAGAAGCTTCCGGAGCGTTATCCGGGTTAATGCGAGTCAGAAGTTTTCATCAGGATGACGCACATTTGTTCATTTTTCAGGAGCAAATAGAAACGGAAACTCTTCGCATTTTAGATCTGGTCAATACACTTTACGGTACGTTCGGATTGACCTATCATCTGGAACTTTCGACAAAACCGGATCAAGATACGATCGGTGATCCGGAATTTTGGGAACAGGCAACGATTTCCCTTGAACAAGCTCTTATAGCTTGCGGCGAACCGTTTAAGATCAGTAAGGGCGAGGGAGCATTTTACGGCCCGAAAATCGATCTACACGTCAAAGATGCCCTAGAAAGAACCTGGCAGTGCGGCACCATCCAATTAGACATGTTCCTACCGGAGAGATTTCAATTGGAATACACTGCTTCCGACGGTTCCAAAAAAGTTCCGGTTATGCTCCATAGGGCTTTGTTCGGTTCTATCGAAAGATTTCTAGGCATTCTCATTGAACACTTTAAAGGTAAATTTCCTTTATGGATAAGTCCCGAACAAATAAGAATCTTAACGGTAGCCGATCGGCACGAACCGTTTGCTCAAGATTTATATCGAAAATTATTAAGTGCCGGATTCGTAGCCTCGGTCGATTCTTCTGCCGAATCGGTAGGAAAAAAGATTCGTAATGCTCAAAACATGCAGGTTAACTATATGTTAACGGTCGGAGACAAGGAAATGGATCAACAATTCGTAACGGTGAGAGTCAGAGATACGGGTGACGTAAAAAGCATGTCTTTCGATGCCTTTTTAAAAGCAATTCTTGAAGAAAAAGAGTCCTTAAGTTTAACTCCTTTTCTCTAAAAGAAAAGTAATAAGTGCCTTTATGAAAATAATAGCCATCAGCAGTTTTAAAGGCGGCACGGCAAAAACGTCGACAACACTTCATCTTGGAGCCGCTTTATCAGGCTTTCATGGTTCCAGGGTGCTTTTGATCGATTTTGATGCTCAGGCAAATTTAACTTCCGGATTGGGATTGGACCCTGACGGGTACGACAGTCTGTCATCAGTACTTCAAGGCGAGAAAACCATTGAAGAAGTGATTTTACGTACGGAATATGAAAATTTGGATCTTATCCCAGGGGACACGTGGTTGGAGAGAGTCGAAATTACGGGTAATTTGGCCGGCGATCGTTATTCCCATGAACGTCTCAAGCATGTTTTGACTCCCCTAAATTCAAAGTATGATTTCATTTTTATAGATACTCCGCCCTCTCTTTGTTGGTTAACGGAATCGGCATTGATAGCTGCTCATTATACCTTAATCTGTGCTACACCGGAATTTTATAGCGTTAAAGGCTTGGAACGACTATCCGTATTTATTCAGAGTATTGCAGCCAGGCACCCTCTCTCCGTTCTAGGGGTTACTCTTTCTTTTTGGAATCAAAGAGGCAAAAATAATGAAGCTTTCAAGCATCTGATTCAAAGAACTTTTCCGGGCAAATTACTCAACAGTAAGATTCGACGGGATATTTCCATTTCTGAAGCGGCGATTCACGGGAAACCGATTTTTAAAACTTCCCCCTCTACCAGAGCCGCCGAAGATTATTTGGAACTTACGGACGAACTTTTATCGCATTTTTAATTATGGTTAAGCTTTCCGCACTTCTAGAAAAAAGATTTAAAAAATCTCATTCCGAAAAAATTGAGGTTATGGCTCAAAAGAGCTCTGAAGGACATCTTAATTCTTTCACGGGACTTTTTGAGGTTCGTCCTCTTAAAGAAGATGAATTCAATAAGCTGCAAACTCTTTTAACCGATTATGAATACGAAGACTCAAATCCGGAAGGGTGTCTTCAAGATCTTAATTCCTTAGCCTCTCTTTCTTCCGAGATTAAAACGATCCATCATCAATCCGTTATTCTTCACGGGGAGCGGATTAAAAAAGCTAAAGAAATTTTGAAAAAATATAAGGACGGAGCTTTTTCAGCGTGGTTAATGCTCGCCTATGGCAATCGTCAAACTCCGTATAATTTTTTGGTTTATTATGAATTTTATTCAAAAACTCCTCTTCATTTAAGACCTGCTTTAGAAAAGATGCCCAGACAAGCGGTCTACGTACTTGCGTCTCGTCAAGGCGATGAAGATAAAAAACAGGAAATTATCAATAATTATCACGGTGAAACGAAGAATGCGGTTTTAGCCATCATAAGACAAACCTTCCCTCTCGAATTCACTGACGGAAGGCGAAAACCGGCTATAGAAACTGCCATTACCTTTCTGGATAGGGCTTACAATATATTGAAAGATTATGCTCCGGATTCTAAACTGACCGAAGAAAAGATTTTCAAATTGAAAGATTTACTGGAAAAATTTGCAATCATAAAGAATAAAATAACGGAGAATTGACATGGCTCAGTCCCAAGAAGACGCTTTACAAGATAGTTTATTTCTAATTATCGAAGGTAATTTAAAAAGAATATTTGCCACTAAAACGGGTTATACAACCTTTAGAGAAATACAGAATGTTATTTTTAACTGCACAAACGGAAATGAAGATCTTGCTAACTTTTTCTTCGAACTGCTGATTAACGGAAAATTAATGAAAACAGATCTTACGGATCATCAAAAAAGGAATGCTCAATCCTTAATTTCCGATTTTATGATTCCCATTAGGGTAGCTAAAGATATTCATGAAAGAGGCGAATTTATGAATTTCATTACTTCCGATATGCTGGTTCAACAAGAACGTTGCGTGTTCATGAATAGATTGGCTCGAGTTGACGGGACGGAATTCCTCATCATGGGAGACATTCAAAACACCTGTCATTTAACTCGACATTTTCTATCGAGATTATTGGAAGCTCAAAAAAATCCTACCGGAGAAAAGAATCTCATCGAAATTAAAGACGATCTTTTATCTTTAAAAAATTACCTTGATCTCCTTTTGACCAATTTAAATATATCGGAGGAATAAGGTTTTTTTCTTTAAAAAAACATAAAACGGCATAATAATTTATATTGCATTTCCGGATGTAATATTATGAAAATGAGTAAATAATGAATAAAAAGCGCGTTTTAACCGGGGATCGTCCCACCGGCAAATTACACGTGGGACACTGGGTCGGCTCCATTAAGGATCGGTTGAAATTTCAAGCCGATCCTCAATATAGTTGTTTTTTTTTAATAGCCGATTTACATGTTTTAACAACGAAAACATCCAAAGATCAGACTATTCAAATCAAAGAGCATATTAAAGAAGTTCTCCTAGACTGGCTATGTTTAGGCATAGATCCTGAGCAATCGGTGGTTTACTTGCAATCTACCGTTCCTCAGATTTATGAATTACAACTCATATTATCCATGCTTACTTCTTTAAATCGTGTTTACGGTATCCCTAGTCTAAAAGAAATGGCTAGAAACGCCACGATTGATGAATCAAGCATGTCTTGCGGTCTGATAGGCTATCCCATCCTACAAGCAGCCGATATTCTTTTAACCAAGGCAAATATCGTTCCCGTAGGAAAAGATAATGTCCCGCATATCGAATTTGCGAGAGATATAGCTAAAAAATTCAACGGTTTATACGGAGACGTGTTTCCCGAGCCGTTTACCGTTACCGATAACGGAAGTACTTTAGTCGGTACTGATGGAGCAGGAAAAATGAGTAAGTCCGCCAATAATACAATTTATATTTCGGATGATGCCGCCTCTGTGAGACATAAAGTTAAAATGATGTATACCGATCCGAATAGGATTCATGCAACGACTCCGGGTAATGTGGAAAATAACCCCGTCTTTATGTATCACGATGAATTTAATCCTAACAAAGATGAAGTCGCCTCATTCAAAGCTCGCTATAGAGAAGGAAAAATAGGAGATGCGGAAATCAAAAATCGTTTAGCCGAGGTAATTAATGATTTCTTAGAACCTTTCAGAGAACGACGACAATTTTTTGCCAATCAACCTGATCGACTGACTCAAATTCTTAAAAAGGGCTCTGAACAAGTGGAACCTATTGCTGCTCAAACGTTACGAGATGTACGAGATGCTATGGGGTTAAACTTTTTTTAGGCTTTCACGGCTATGACATTTCGATTAAATGCTTCCTTCCGACCTTGCGGAGATCAGCCGCAAGCTATTGAGCAATTGATTCAAGGCATTCGATCGGGTCGGCGATCCCAGGTTTTACAGGGAATCACGGGTTCCGGAAAAACTTTCACGATCGCCAACGTCATTCAGGAATTAAATCGTCCGGCTTTAATCATTGCACATAACAAGACGTTGGCCGCACAACTTTATCAAGAGTTTCATAGTTTTTTTCCCGATAATGCCATAGAGTATTTTGTTTCCTATTACGATTATTATCAGCCCGAAGCCTATATAGCTCGTACGGACACTTACATAGAAAAGAGTTTATTGATTAACGACGAAATCGATAAACTCAGATTATCGGCGACACGCTCCTTAGCGGAACGTAGGGACGTTATCGTTATTGCTTCAGTGTCATGTATTTATGGTATAGGTTCTCCCGAAAATTATTTGAATATGACGCTGAATTTACGCGCGGCGGAAATCTATTCCAAAGATCATGTGGCGTTACAGCTATTACAAATGCATTATGCTGCAGTTGAGAGCCATCTTTTCAGAGGTTCTTTCAGAATACGGGGTCACGTAATAGACATTTTTCCGGCTTACGAAAGTAATTTCGCCGTTAGGCTAGAGTTTAAAGATGTCGTTTTAAAGCAAATTTTAACCTTCGATCCTAATCATGGTTCAACGTTTTCCGCTTTGGACGAGATCACGATTTATCCGGGCTCTCATTATGTATCATCGGAAGACGTCCGACTTAGAGCCATAGAATCCATAGAAGCGGAATTACAAGAACATCTTTCTACTTTTAAGGATCGTCCTCTTGAACGGGAACGATTGTTTAACAGAACTCGATATGATATGGAAATGATTAAAGAAATCGGATTCTGTAAAGGCATAGAAAACTATTCTCGTCATTTTTCAAATTCCCCTCCCGGAATGCCTCCGAAATGCTTATTGGATTATTTTCCGGAAGACTATCTACTGATTATCGATGAATCCCATCAAACATTACCTCAAATGCGAGCTATGTACCACGGTGATAGAGCCCGTAAGGAAACTTTGGTTAATTTCGGATTTCGGTTACCATCAGCTTTCGATAACAGGCCCTTGAAATTTGAAGAAGCCTATCGATTTTTCAGGCAAGTTATTTATGTCTCCGCTACTCCCGGTAACAACGAACTACATGAAGTCGAACATAAAGTTATTGAACAAGTCATTCGTCCTATGGGAATTCCGGATCCCTTAATCGAAATTCGTCCCGCAAGCGGACAAATGAACGATATCGTTGAAGAAATACGTAAACGAAGTAACAAAAACGAACGGATTCTTATTATCTCATTAACAAAAAAATTAGCTGAAGAGATTGCCGCTTTCCTGGAAAAAATAGGCATCAAAGCTCGTTATTTACATTCCGACATTAATATCCCCGAACGAACGCGCATTCTTTCCGAGCTAAGAAGTGGTGTTTTTAACGTATTAATCGGAGTCAATTTACTTCGAGAAGGCTTAGATCTTCCCGAAGTATCTCTGGTTGCAATTTTAGATGCTGATAAGGAAGGATTTTTACGAAGTTCTTCTTCGCTCATTCAAATTTGCGGTAGGGCTGCCAGAAATATCGAAGGCACGGTCATCATGTACGCCGATGGAATAACGGCTTCCATGCAAAAGACTGTTGAAGAAACGGAAAGAAGACGCATACTCCAATTGGCTTATAATTCAAAATACGATATCACTCCCAAAACGGTAATTAAAGATATTCATCCGGAACTTTTACCTAGCAACGGCATTGCCAAATCACACCGACATAACCGTAATAAAAGACCGGCTTGTCAAGAAGAAATGGCCCCTCCGGATAAGTTAACTTTAAAAGAATTGACACTTCGTATTAAAAAATACGATAACTTGATGAAAAGGGCCGCTAAAGAATATCGATTCCAAGAAGCTACCGATTATCGAAATTTACTTGATAAATACAAAGCCGAGCAACTCCGAAGAAAATCATGAGGTTATCCATGTTAGAAGAAGCAATCGTAATGATTGAAGGAAATGAAATTTTAGATTCAAGAGGAAACCCGACCGTTGCCGTAAAAATCACCACAGAGAACGGTTTTCAAGGAGAAGCATTCGTCCCATCGGGAGCTTCTACGGGAGCCAAAGAGGCATTGGAGTTAAGGGACGGCGACTCTTCTAGACTCCAAGGGATGGGTGTTTTATCGGCCGTTCACAACGTCAACACGACGTTGTCCAGACTCCTTATAGGCGTCAATGTCTTTGACCAAATCTTAATCGATAAAATGATGTGCGATTGCGACGGATCCGAAAATAAAATGAACTTGGGAGCAAATGCCATTCTCGGAGTATCTCTTGCCGTTGCTCATGCTGCCGCAAAAGCCGGAAATATGCCGTTGTATAGATACATAGGAGGTACTTTTGGGATGACACTGCCTTGTCCGATGATGAATTTAATTAACGGAGGAGTGCATGCCGATAACGGTTTGGAATTTCAGGAATTTATGATTCGTCCTATCGGAGCACATACATTCGGTGAAGCTCTTATTATGGGAGCTTCCGTGTTTCATACTCTTAAGAAACTGTTAAAAAGTAAAAATTTATCAATATCCGTCGGAGATGAAGGGGGATTCGCTCCTCATCTCGGTTCAAATCAGGCCGCTCTTGAAATTTTAATGGAAGCCATTGAAAAAGCAGGTTTTGTTCCCGGAGAACAGATATCTCTGGCTCTCGACTGCGCGGCCTCTTCTTATTATAACGCTAATCATACTTACGGAACCGATAACCGATCGACGGAAGAAGAAATTAATCGTCTGATAGAGTTATGTACTCGATTTCCTATAGATTCCATAGAAGACGGTTTATCCGAAACCGACAAGGAAGGATGGATCTCGCTGACTGATAAATTAGGCAGTAAAGTTCAACTGGTCGGAGATGATTTCTTTGTAACCAATCCTAGAATCATCCAAGAAGGTATCGAAGAAGGTATCGCAAATGCGGTTTTAATCAAAGTCAATCAGATCGGGACTCTTTCGGAAACTGCGGCTGCCATTAAGTTAGCTCAAACCAACGGTTATGCTACAATCGTTTCTCATCGCTCGGGAGAAACCGAAGATACTACTATTGCGGATCTTGCCGTCGCATTCAATTGCGGCCAAATTAAAACAGGATCGTTATCACGATCCGAAAGAGTAGCCAAATATAACCGATTGTCGACTATTGAAAATGAACTGGGCTACAAAGGTAATTTTAAAGATTCGAATCGATTTGCTTTAAGATAAAGTCAGACCTTAACGGTATCAAATTTACTTACCGGCGTACTTTAAAGCATGCTTTCTTTCATACAAACCATAGGGTTTCGATTATGGCTGATATCTTCGGTAATCGTCGTTGTTCCTTTGACAATCCATACAGCTTTTACTGAGTATGATCTTCGTACGTCTGCTCTAACGCTGGCAAAAAATAACCTTAGACAAGATACCCTGTTTAAGACGGAATTGATTAGAGAAAGTCTTCCGTTAAATCAAAGCGCCGTTAATTTTATTATCCAAGCATTGAATCTCGAGACGGAATTCCCTAAAACAATCGATCCTGATTTAGGTCGCAAACTCAAAGAGTTTTTTTCCGATGGGTTCCGTGAAATTACTTTAGTCTTACCCATATCGTCGACAGAGAAAATTGTCGTAGCTTCCGGAATAACGGCCAATGAAGGAGCAAACTATAATTCGCGGCTTGCCATCACCCCAGACATTCCGATTCTTATTTCAATAGCGCCATCCGAAGACAATCCTCATCGCTTTTTAATCGTAACAGAGGCCAATATCTATCATCCGGAAACGAAAACACTCATAGGAATCTTATACGCTACTCATGATGCCGAATCCATTCTCGATCCGATCTTAACTCATTCTTCCTATGTAGGAACCTTATTGTTTTTCACCAATACCGAGCTTGCTATCGCCTCATCTTATATCACGGATAATGACATCTCTATTATTAAGAAAAAATTGATCGGAATAAGCCGAGAAAAAAACAATTTTTTTAAGGAAAATATCAACAAAAAAACTTTTCTGTGTTTTGAAGATGAAGTTCCCGAATTGCATCTAATCGTTATCAGTTATCAGAATTATTCGAATATTTTTTCGAAATGCAAAAAAATATTCTTTTCGAATCTTACATGTTTATTGCTGATCATTCCCTCTCTCCTTTTAGGATATTTCTTAACCAAGCGTTTATCCAATCCGCTATTACGATTATCATTCACTATGATCCAAGCAGGAAAAGGATCTTCTCAAAATATTTATAAACCTTCTCGTTATGGATTTGAAATTAATCATCTGGGATACATTTTCAATAAAATGCTGAAAACTTTCCTGGCCAAACAAATCATTACGGAAACCGCACAAAAAGAAAAAAATGAAGCCTTATTGGAACTTGATTTGGGAAAAAAGGCTCAAGAGACTCTTTTAACCTCATCGTTCCTTCCCATTCCGGAACTTGAAATATCTAAAATCTATATCCCTGCTTTATCCGTAGGAGGTGATTTTTATGATCTTTTTACTGACCTTCGAGAAGAAAATCTATTTATCGTTGTTGCAGATGCTGCCGATAAAGGCGTCTCAGCTTGTTGTTACTCTCTGGAATTAAAAATAATGTTACAAACATTACTCCAAGAAACATCCTCTCTTGAAACGACAGTTATCGAAGCCGCTAAACTATTTCATTCGGATACTACGGAATCCGGGATGTTCGTCACCGCATCTTTGAACAAATACAACCGTAAAACCGGTATTTTGTCCTACTATTCCTGCGGTCATGTTCCTGCTATTCTATTAAAAAAAACCGGATCTCCGGTTTTACTAAAACATATGGGAACAGCTTTAGGTTTCTTACCTGATATCCAAATCATTGCCTGTAATGAAATAATTTTAGAAGACGAAGACAAACTCGTTTTTTATTCAGACGGTATTACGGAAGCGCACAATAAGCAATATGAACTTTTCGGAGAAGAAAGACTCCTTAAAACGATCGAATGCACTCGAAATATGAATAGCGAAGAAACATCGGCATACATAATGAATGAAATTAAGACCTTTGTACAGGGACAACAACAACATGACGATATAACTCTTCTTGTCATAAAGCTAAAAGACCAATATGAATAAAAATTCTCTAACGTCACGCATACTCTTTATTTGCTTAATTGTTTTTCCGATTCCGTTTATCATCGACTTCTTTCTGATTTCCTATCTTACCGTTCGTACCCAAAACAAAATTCTCTCTCATCGTCTGCAAGAAGCCTCCGATGAATTCAACCTGAAATTAGAAAAAACAATCTATCTGGATAAATTATATTTGATGCGGATAGCGGATGCTTTAGGGTTTTATAAAAACACGTTAAGGGAATTTCCTAATCTTTCCTTATCCGAAAATTTAACGGATCTGGCTATTATTTCTTCCGACGGTAGACTCATTGCTAAAGACACCGCTGATCCTTTTATAAAATTTATTGAGGAAGAAACGAGAATCACAGCGAACATCGATGAATATACGAAGATGTCATCTTTAATAACGATTCCTATAAACTCTTCCGTAAATCTTCATTATCTTCTAACCGTAGATTATATTAAACCTGCCGTTACGGACGGATTATCCGGTTATTTATTAGGTTTTAAGAATTTAAATAATTTGAGACAGGAACTACTGTCTTTCCCTCAGGACAGATTTTTTGACCTCATCCTAACCGATGAGAACGGAATTCCTCTGGTCGGCTCAAAAGAAATCTTCGGAAAAGAAAGGATTAACTTCGATAATTTCTCCAAACAAAAAAATATCGATATCTTCTCCTTTCTTTTACACAATGAGAATCAATTAGGTATTCTTGCAAAAAATACGCGTTTAAAAAACGCCTACACTCTCACTTTTGCTTCTAAAACTTCTTTTATTACAACGGCTTTGAGAATCCCTTTGTGGACGTTGTTAACTTTTCCGATAAGTTTGATGATCATTATTTTTTTCCTCAAAAGACTGTCCCGTCGTCTGAACATCCCTCTTTGCCATTTATCCGATTGTATGAATGCCATACAAAACGGAGATTACAATGTTCGTTTTCATGTTCAACGTTTCGGATACGAGTTCAATCGTCTAGGTCGTATTTTTAATTCCACCCTTTTGCAATTACTCAATTCAATAGAAGAATCCGAACAGGAAACGCTTTGTAAACAAAGAGTTCAAAAAGAAACGGTATTGATTAAAAGTATTCAAGATCAATTGCTCCTCAGAGAACAAACTTCAACGACAATAAAAATAAAGATTCTTGATAATCGGGACTCTCATTCCGAGATGGTTTTTTTGGCATCGGCAGAAAACGACAACCGCTGTTGCATCGGAATGGTAGGATTGTTCGACAACTACGGTCTCGCCTCTTGTTTATACGCGGTCTCCGTAAGAAGTTTATTTTTGACATACGTAATAGCGATAAAATCCGTAACCGCAATTTATGAACTTTTATCTTTTAAAATAAATGAACTCGGTATTATTCCGCCGTCGTTTTGCATATTCGAATACGATCCGATTCAAAAAAATTTTAAATTTCTGTCGAAGAATCCCTCATATTTCGTTTTGCATATTACGGAAAATAACGTTCGTATCGTACATGAAAATACGGCCGTTTTATGTACCTCAACTTCTCGATTTTTTATTTTTTTAAAAATGCCTGATTTCAACGAAGAATCGATCATAGACCACAAGCTCTCTTTAGACTCTCTTCTTAGGGAAATTCATACTTGTGCTCAAAAACAAACCGTTATTCTTATTGAGCTCCTCTAATTTACATTAAAACGACATTCCTGCTAAAAGCAAATAACTATGGAATATCGCTATATACGCAATATATGACGTCAGAACCCCCCTCTTATAAAGATATTTTTCATTCGAGTCATTCCGGAAAAATGTTATCCGAAATCGAAAATCTTCTTATCTATCAAGATACGAATTTGTATGCGGAAGGGAATCTTTGTTATTTTCAAGATCGCTTTCTAATTAAGAACGCTTTCGTAGCCAGAGAGCTGGCCAAACTTCTGATTACGGAGGCCGGAGAATTAAATAAACCCGGATTAACCGAAGCGGTGAGCTTTCTGGAAGCGCATCTCTATCCTTTATCTGAAAACGAAACCAACGAAACTACTCAAAGATTACATTTATTCAAAAGTTTGAAAGCCCTGAAAGAAAAAGAGATTACGGAACAAATTTTAAAAAAAATTTTTTGTCCTTCTCACACGAAAATACATCAATTAATCAGAGAAACCTTGTTTTTAGACGAAAGGACAACCGTTACCGTACAACACGTCAGACAAGCGGCATTATCGGCTCTTTTTTCTTATTTAAGACAAGACGTCGGATCCTGTTTCATTACTGCTCCCGCAATTATTATCCAAGAGCAATATCCTGAACTGTTTTTGCAAGATATCGAGAAACTTATCAGCACGGCAAAATTGACTAAGCTCTATGAACATCAACAAATTACCGTACCTATTAACTTAACCGGGGGGTTGGGAAGTTTAAGAAAACCGGTAGAGATATATCGTATGTTTCCTGCAAATCCCATTACGATTATATCGCAAGAACCGGGAATTCTGAAAGCCTTCGAAGCTGCCGGCATTATTCCCGTTAATCATCCGGACCCCTCTTCCATTTGTCAGGAAATTTTAGCCAATCGATATATCGAAGACATATTGAAAAATCCGTATGCCCTAATTTCTGCGGAACAGATTATTAAATATACATTATTACATATATACGAAATTAACGAAGAAGACGTTGAAACCCACTCATTTCTCGAAGGAATAAAACCGGTCGAAGAAATCGCTACTGTCGGCTCATCTTCCGGTTTATCGAAAATAAGTAAAATCAATACTTTCATAACGAAATTCCGGTTAGCGAAAACCGCTTTCATTCGACTTACCGTCAATCCGTTATTAAAATCATGGGAACTTTCTTTAGCTTCTTTAGCGGAAACCAAAGCTAATTTTTCAACACATCATATTCTCATCGGATTGGGAATGTATCCGCAAGAACCTAACGGAATTGCTTCTTATCTTCAAACGGCCATTCATGAAGAAATGTTTGCCGTACAAGACGAAGCGGAAGCGTGTGAGTCCCGATACAGACATGTACAAGCCGATTTAAATTATATAGAAAATAGATTACGTCTTCCTTTAAATCAAAGAGATGCCGAAGCTTTATCCATTGACCTTCATTTAAAAAGACAGGAATTGAATCGCGCTCTCTATGAATGGGACAATTGTCGCGAGAAACAACAACATCTGATAAATCTCATCCCCGAATTATTAAAGATTTATACGACCTATATCAGTCAATATTTCCACGGACTTTACGATGCCACGATGAATGACGTCTCACAGGAAGCTCATCAAGATCGCCCAGCAGGATTTCGCATCTACTATACACACGGAAGAAACAATTCCTTATCTTGGAGTTCCATCAATTCTCTTCAGGAATACATTTATTCTCTAACGCAATTTCTATCTTTAACCGAAGTAGACATCATGGAGAAACAACGTTATGCAAATCTAAAAAAAGAGATTTCACGATGCATCGGTAAATTAATTACCGCCATTCATACCGATGATTTTCAAGAAGCCGCATTTTCAAGAATACTTGCCTACTACCATATTATCGCCCCAAACAAACCTCTCGAGCATATCAATGAACTCCCTTATAAACCTTGGGCTTATATCTCCGGAGGAACTGTCGAATCTTTTCTTTGTACTTATTTTGATTTAAATCAAGACCCCAACAAAATTTTTAAACATCCCGAAAATCCCGCCGAGCTTGCCGCTTTTTTTTCGGATTCCACTAAAGATCTTCCCGGAGTCGCAATCGATTATTTAAAACAATCCGATGCTAGATTCTTGGCATCTTCTCCTACTCATGTCTTTTCCGTAATGCCGGGAAATTCGTTATTCAGAGATTCCTGGGATAATAACTGGTACAGTTATTCCTGGATAAGAGATGTTTGGGGTCAACAACATGTCGATTTTTTTTCGCAAACTTTGCTTACGAAACAACAGCTTCCCAGATTACTGGAGGAATGCATTCAATTATTTCCGCCTTATCTGGTTTCCTTGAGAGATTTATTACATTTTTTCGGTGATTTAAGTCTTACCATTACCGAATTTTATGAAAAGATGGAACGATTTCTACAAAACCAAGCCCAGATTTCTTCCTTAAAATTCTTGGACAAATTAAAAGCTGATATTGCCGGTATTATTTTTTCTTGCACTCCGCTATTTTCAGAGCAACGATTACCCCAATTGATCGACGATATATCCCGATATATCGGAGTTGTTTCAAAAATCAATTTCAAAAATTCAGCCGATATCATTGAAAAAAATGTTCCCAAATATAGTACACTAACACCGAAGGATTTCCGCACTCTTTACAAAATGCTAGCTATTCACCATTACGGTAAGCTCTATGTCGAAGAAGATTTTCATTTACGTCTCGTTACGGCTATGCGTCATTACAAAATTGCTTATCCTGCTCCATTAATCATCGGAGATTCCAATTGGGAGCACATATTTTTCGGATTCACCATTCATCCGGCAACTCAACAAACGGATTTTTGGACGTTCGATTATTCGGGAGTAAACGGAAAACCGATGATTGACTGGAAAAAATATTTTTCGACCGAACAACAATGGTCCTTATTCAATGATCCGCGTCAATACGGTTTCGGACTGGATTTTATTGAAAACGATGCTAATCTTCGATTTTTTTAGATTTAAACCACTTATCGAAAATATCAAAAAAGGCCTGTTTAGTCACGGCTCGACCCATAGCAGCTATGCTTTCCGTAAGAGGAAGCTTCTTAGGACATACTCGAACGCAATTCTGGGCCTGTCCGCATCCACCGAGACCATTTTTTTGCATCAAAACATGCAAGCGTTCAGACTGTTTATGATCTCCCGGATAGGTATTGAATAAACGAGCCTGTGCAATAGCTGCCGGTCCGATAAAATCGGTTTTTTCCGAGACCTGAGGGCAAGCCTCCGCGCAACATCCGCATGTCATACACATCGATAGAGCATACATTAGTTCCTGATCTTTTTGAGTCACTTTAACACCGTATTCATCACCCACCGGCTCACCTTCAACCCAACCCTGAATTTTTTTCAAATTATCAAACATCACTGAACGATCGACGATTAAATCCCTAACTAGCGGAAATTTCGTCAAAGGTGCCAAATAAATGGTTCCGGTCTTCTCCGTAAGATAATCCGCGATTAAAGCCGTACATCCTTGTTTAGGAGTGCCGTTGACTAATATCGAACAGGAGCCGCAAACTTCTTCAAGACACCCTTGTTCCCAAACAACCGGGTCTACTCTTTCGCCCTTCATATTAACCGGATTTTTTTCTATTTCCATTAATGCACTGATTACGTTTTCTCCGGGAGACAACGGTAATTCGAAGCTTTCCCAATATTGATCTCCCGGGAAGCCTCTATAAATCGATAAAACATAAGTTTCGAGAATATCTTCATCCATTTCGATTATCCTATTATCCGAGCTACAAGGGTAGAGTTATATTTTCCGGAATATTCCGTAAACCGATATCCTCCTGATTGGCTTTCGTGTAATCTCTTAAGATCGGCTTAAGATGTCGAATATCAACCGGTCGATATTCGATCCTACACTCTTGAGAATCGTAAAAAGCCATCGTCGTTTTTAACCAATGAACATCATCTCTTTCAGGATATTCCGGTTTAAAATGAGAACCTCTGAACTCATTCCGTAATAAAGCTCCTTTGGTTATCGCTATAGCCAATTCAACCATAGGTCTAAATTGTCTGACAAAATGAAATGTCTTATTCGCAAACTTTGAACTGTCATGAACATTCAAGTATTCGGTTCTTTCCCGAATTTCCTTCAACTTATTTAAAGTATCGGATAAATCGATGTTGTTTCTTTTAACAGTTACATTATTTACCATAAGATGTGCCATCTCATCGTGTAGCAAAAATACGTTTTCTTTACCGGAATTATTCAACAATTTTTCGGATAAGGCCATTTCTTCTCGTAAATTGGTGTCATACGTATGGCTTCCGACCTTATCGATAACTGAACCCTCTATTTCCAAAAACCGAGGAACTTCGTCTCCGACAACTAATCCGGCATATAGACATGACAAAAGCGAATTGGCTCCTAATCGATTAGCTCCGTGATACTGAAAATCCGATTCACCGCAATTAAAGCACCCTTTCAAAGTCGTCATATGTCTGAAACGTACTTCTCGATCGGAATCGCCGGTTGCAGGCCAATCAACCCATGCTCCTCCCATAGAATAATGCACGGCCGGAAATATTTTCATCGGTTCAAAGTTAGGATCAACGCCGGTGAATTTGCGATATATGTCTAAAACGACTTCCAATTTATTTCTCGTTGATTGAGGCAAATGGGTAACATCTAAAAATACTTCCATCTTACCGTCGATACCTAATCCGGCTTCACAAACCTGAAGTATGGCACGAGCTCCGACATCCCGACTGACAAGATTACCGTAGGCAGGATACAGCTCTTCAAGAAAATACCACGGCTTTCCGGTTTCTCCGCAAGACATATAGGTCCCGTCGGGTTTTTGAATTTGTTTGGAAGAATCGCCCCATGTCCAAACACGTCCTCCTTCACCTCTTACTGATTCCGAAATCAATCGCAATTTATCTCTTCCGGGAATCGCCGTCGGATGTATCTGGATGAACTCGGGATTGGCATAAGCCATTCCTTGCATAAATAAACGTCCATTAGCGGCTCCCGTACAAAACGTCGAATTCGTAGATTTTTTAAAAATGACTCCAGGGCCACCCGTAGCAATAACAACGGCATCTCCTTTCATCACCTCAAGCTTATTATTAAATAAATTCATGACGATTATCCCACAAGCTCGTCCGGAATCATCCATAATCAGTCTTAAGAATTCATGATTTTCAAATTTCGAGATTTTGTCTTCTTTACGACGGACTTGCTCATCCATCGTATACATAAGCTGCTGACCTGTAGAAGCCCCGCAAAAGACCGTTCTATTATAAAGAGTGCCACCGAATCGCCTGACGTCCAAATCACCGGAAGGTCTTCGATTAAAAGGACATCCGAAACGATCAAGCATCTTGATGATACGAGGTGCGGAAAGACACATCTCCAAAACGGGAGGTTGATCCGCTAAAAAATCGCCGCCTTTAATCGAATCGTAAGCATGGATCAAAGGAGAATCGTTTTCTTCGGACTTAATATTCAAAGAAGCGTTAATACCGCCCTGAGCACAAACCGAATGAGATCTTTTAACTTTCGTCAACGATACGAGATCAACCGTGCAACCGCGATCGACAAGCCTCATAGCCGCAGTTAAACCGGCTAACCCGCCGCCGACTACAATAACTCTGTTAGATCTCATGTTACTTTGAACTCCAATACGTGCCCCAAACCGCAAATAATCCTAAAAAAGCAACGCCTAACATCAAAACGAAAGCATATTTTAAAAATAACATCTGCTTCTTTTGAGAAATGATAATGCCCCAACGTACCGTAAAACTCCATAAACCGTTGAATCCATGATAAACGGCTGTCAATACCAGCATAGAGTATAAGAGAGACATAAACACGGAAGTAAAACTTTTCCTTACGATTACCAAAAAAGCTTGTCCTGCAGAAGAAGCTACGACAACCCATTGATCCTTCAATCCGTCTAAAAAATCTTTAACTTGCAGATCGGAAGCTAATTTCTCAATTTGATTAAGCGAGAAATTACCGGAAGAAATAACGTCTTTTGAAGGCGAAACAACACCTAAAGATAAGGTATCTATTATTTTTTTCGAAGACACCGACTCATTCAAAGTTACTAAATAATAATTCCGATCATCCAGCGTTATTTTCCTTGGATATTCCATAAAACGCATATGGACAACGTGTAACAAAATACCGACCAATAAAAACCAAGCGGTAATTCTTTGCCACGAATAGGCATGATTTCGTTCAAAATTACAATGCGGGTGGTCATTACCGTGTTTTACCGAATTGAATTTCGCTTCCAAAGCATATTTAATCCCGACTACGGCGTGTAAACCGAAGGGAAGTGCCAGAAGACAGATTTCTATAACCTTCAAACCCGGAATTTTATGAAACCCATCCACCATCCAAACAAAATACTTCCCTTCGGCTAATAAAGAAGAGGATAATGAATTGGTAAATAAATGCTCGCAAACAAATAAAGTGAAAGCCAACCCCGTTAATGAGTGTAATCTTCGAATTGCAAAGGCTGTAGGAATCGATAATTTCTTACGCAAGTATTCAACAAAAACCATGATGCCGAATCTATTAAAATTTCAGTTTACAAACAACAAGAAAAATTTATCCCTTCGCAATAAAACGAAGAGCATTTGCTTGCGTCTGAGAAACAACATCACCGAAAGTAATTTTTTTTACTTCTGCGAGAGTATGAGCCGTTAATGTAAGATGTCTGGGTTCATTACGTTTTCCTCTAAAAGGCTCCGGTGCCAGAAAAGGTGCATCGGTTTCCACCAAAAGATTTTCAATTGGTATATAAGCGGCAGTCTTTCTTAAACTATGAGCATTTTTAAAAGTTAATATGCCACTCAATGAAACGAACCATCCTCTATCAACCAGTTTGCGCGCGTCTTCAATAGAGCCCGAAAAACAATGTAACATACCGGGGAGGGCATGGCTGCAATTGATATATTCATTGTTTATTAAATCAAAAAAATCATCAAAAGCATTTCTGCAATGAACGACTACCGATAAATGAAATTCCAATGCAAGTCTTAAATAATCGATGAATAATCGTTTTTGGGCCTCAACGATATCCGAATCGCAATGCCCGTAATCCAACCCTATTTCACCTATAGCAGCTAAACGTCCCTTTAAAACTTGCTCCCGCACATATGTTTTGTAATGCTGAGCACCCGCATTCGGAGCATCGTGAGGATGTCCTCCGGCAATATGATAAAATTTCATAAACGGATATTTATCGGCGTAAAGAAAAGAGGTTTCCAACTCTTCTTGGTTGGTTGTTACGTTGAAGACGGTCTTCACTCCATTGTCATAGGAGGCTTGTAAAACCTGTTCGATATCATCCTTAAACTCTTCGGACGCTAAATGAACGTGAGCGTCAACCAATGTTTGTTCCATATAAACCCAAAAAATTAACGATCCCAGAGTAGCATATAAGAAAATTAAATAATCTTTAATCTAAGGTTCAATTCATCGTACTCGTTCGTAAAACTTCGATCAATTCCTCCTGCAGTATTGATGAATTGAGCGAGTGAGATAAAATTTTAGGAGGTGCGGTTTTATCCGAAGGATAAAACACGTATAAGGGCACGCCGGAACGCCCCAATTTAGACAATTCTGCCGTAATTTGAGGATTTTTTTTCGTCCAATCCGCAGTCATAAACACAATATCGTGCTCTCGACAGAAATCCATAAATCGTTTCGTATGCAACACGGGTTTATTTAACTGACAAGTCAGGCACCATTTTGCCGTAAAATCAACGAAAACTCCTTTATGAGTACTCCTGAACTTTTCAAGATTTTCATCGGAAAATGTCCGAATTGCACTCTCATCGGAATATTCCATAGATGTCGATGGAATACGGGATGCTTTCACGGTTAAAAATCCGGAAACAATTATCAGACACGACACCGCGATCCTAGCCAAACGTCGCTTTTTCCCGGAAATCAAAGCATGTCCCCATTTACCCAATATCCAAACCGATACGGCTGCAACCAATAACGCCGCCATAAGAATCACCGTTGCAGAGGCTCCCGTTTCAGTACCGAATACCCAAAACAACCACACAACGGTCCCTAGCATCACAAAGCCTGTGAGTTGCTTAAAAATTTCCATCCAAGCACCGGGCTTCGGTAAAAAAGTCGTTAATTTAGGAAACAGAGAGAGCATCAAATAAGGCAAAGCCATACCGCTTCCGATTAAAGTAAAAACAGATAATTGTCCCATTACCGGCAATGAGGTAGCAAAACCTAAAACCGGCCCTAACAAAGGGCCGGTACATGGAGTGGTAACTAAAGTAGCCAAAACCCCGTTAAGCAAGGAACCCCAAACGGAAGACGATGAACTTCGTTGCCCGTTTCCGATACCTATAAGAGAAGTCCCCACTTCAAAAACACCCAGCGAACTAAGCCCAAAAACAAAGAGAACGGTGATCAAAATACCTACGAACAAAGGTTCCTGTAATTGAAAACCCCAACCGACATTGTGACCCAATGCTCTTAATAAACACGAAACTCCGGCTAAAAGCCAGAAACAACCTATGACACCTAAAGAAAAAAACAAGCCGTTTTTGACCACTTGAGCTCGAGAATCTCCGGACGTTTTAATAATGCCGTAAATTTTAACCGTAATCATCGGCAAAACACACGGCATCACATTGAGAAGTAGGCCGCCAACGAAAGCACATAATAAAAGAGTCAATCCGAACATATGATTCGATTTGTTCTCAGAAGCAACGATCTCGATGTCGTTCTTTTTTACGGATAAGGAGATCACATCCGAATATTTTCCCGAAGCGTCTTTTAAAAACAAAACGCCTTCAAAAGCTTCGAAAGAGGGTTCTTTTTTCGGCAACAATTTTAACCTTAAATACAGATCATTATTTTCTTTCGAAAAACCGGGCTTCACCGAATAATCTAACCTATCATCCGCTATGAAAAAAGCTTCCGCTGCATCCGGGATCGGTAAATAATCAATACCTTCCATCTTAATGATTAATTCACCGGAATGTAAGAGGATTTTTGACTTATGGCTGACGATTTCTTTTAAAATGTGTTCGGAATGCGCTTTGAAAAATCGACTCGATTCTTCAGATATCTTCGATTCGTCATTTAAATAGCTTAACTGACATTCAACGGTTTTCGTCCCTGGGAAACACTGCGAATTACAAGCCAGCCAATTGACTTTAGCTCGAAACGTAAACTTTTCTCCCTCGGAAAGATCTTGCGGAGGAATAATCTCTGCCGTAACGAAAACCGATTGATTATAACCGGACGATATCATTCCCTCTTCTTGAAATAATTCGGGTGACGGCCATGAGACGGATTTTAAAATGAATCCTTCGGGAAGCTCCCATACGATATCCAAAGGCGTCCCTGTAGATCCGGGATACTTGCCGTAAATATGAGCGTTTTCCGGGGCTTGAATCAAAACACCTAATTTAAAAGGCAATCCCGAAATATGTTTGTGTTCGGTTAGTAATCCGACCGTTTGTTCCTGACGGAACGTCTGATTGCCGAACATCGGTGCGAATATTAAAAGACTTCCGATAAAAGCATAAACAGGGAAACAAAGTGAAAAAAGTTTTTTGTAATTCATGGAATTTTCCCCTGAAAAATCCGTAATTATAACATAAATATTAATTTTAAGAATAAAAACCTAAAACACCTATTGCTTTTATGCAAAAAATCAATTTATATTGTAAAAGGAACTTAATTTAATTGGTTTCGGCAAGTAATGCGTCTTCTTTTTGATAACCCGATTATCCAAGCTTACATGACATCCGACCTATTCGGAAAAGGTATATTCATCAGTCTTATTTGTTTATCTTTAGTAACCTGGGTTGTCTTACAACAAAAGATTATGGTTCAAAAAAAATTTTGTCAACAAGGTAAAGTGATTCGTTCGTCTTTAATGAGACAACGAACCACTCCTTTGGCCTTGGACCGGTTACCTCCTGATAATCCTTTTGCGGACTTATATCTCACGGTCAAACTCAATGTTCTGGAATTACTAAACGGTAATGAAATAAACAATTTTTTATCTCCCGATGATATTTCTTCGATCGAAACCCTGATTGCATCCGCAATTCCTAAGTACCGCTCTTTATTGGATAAAAATACCTTTATTCCCGGGACCGCGATCAGCTTAGCGCCGTTTTTAGGGTTATTGGGTACCGTTTGGGGAATTTTATGTTCTTTCTCTTCTTTAGGAAAAACTATGGGCAACACATCTTCCGTAACCGGTAACAGCATGGTTATGGAAGGTTTATCCACAGCCTTAGGAACGACCATCCTAGGGCTGGCCGTAGCTATTCCCGCTCTTGTAGTCTACAATTATCTTCGTGCTCAATCCACTCATCTTAATTTGGAAATCGAGCAGTTTGCGTATTTACTACTCAATGCCGTCGAATGTAAATACAAGAGACGTCGGACATGAGACCACGCTTAAACATAATCACATCCTCATTTGCGGAACCGGAAATTAATCTCACCCCTTTGATTGATGTTGTTTTCGTAATATTAATGGCTTTTATGGTTATAATGCCCTTAATAGGGTTAGACACCATCTCTTTAGCCGATACCCAAAAAGAATCCGTTATCCAAACACCGGATCAAGGCCTTATTATTAAAGTCTTTGCCGACAACCGTATACTTTTAAACGACCGAGAAATGTCTCTCGCCGAACTTACATCTTCTCTAATCGAAAATCGGAAAATCCGTCCTGAAATAATCCCCTTATTGCTACAAGACGGGAATTCCTCTTTTCGTATTTATCAAAGCGTGAAAGAAGCTGCCGAACAAGCGGGATTTTCGAAATTGAATATTGCTTTAAATCCTAAATGATTCAGTTTGGTTTTTGGTATCGAAAATATAAAAAGTCCTTTCTATCAGCCGTGCGTCTTCAACTGATTTTCGGAGTGATTTTAATAACTGCCGGTTATAAAACATCTTCTCGACCAAAACACAGGATTCAAGAAAAAACCGTCAATTATATAACGATCCCTTCTTCGATTCCGGAGAAAAAAGAAGTCGTGAATCTTTCTTCTTCCGATTTAAAAGTGAAAACACCCACCAATCCGATTCAAACAAAACCCTCTTCAACTCTTTCTGTTTGTAAAAAATCGGACCGGAAAAATACGTCGATCAATTCGATTCAAGAACCTCTTCCCATTAATACGCCGATCGTATCGAAATCAACCGATACATCTAATAAAGCCGCTCTTAAAAAACTAGCCAAACAATTACTGGACGATTCCGAAAAACTAATAAAATCATTGGACGAATCCGCATCCATTTGTTCCGAAATTCAAAAATTGACGACAAAAATCAACATTTCCCAAACTTCTTTGAATAACGCATCCGCCATTATGGATATCGGTAACAAAATACAAAATGCCGTTCAATTACCTTATCCGGGCATTTTACAACTAAGACTTGAAATAGATCCGGCTAACGAAAAAGCTGTTTGCGTTATAACTCAAACGGATAATCCGCTTAACAAGGATCATGTTCTTAAGGAAATTTCTCTTATATCTTTCAGGGAAATCATAAAAAAATATAATTTTCAAAAAAAAACCGTTTACTACATCAAGTTAATCGGAGAAAATTCCTAATTTAAGTTGTCTTATTGTTTATGATTTTAGTTCGATTGTTCTGTTTTTTATTTATGTGCTTAACCGCTAAAACCGGGTTGGGTCATGAATTGGAAATTCAGGTTAAAGTTCGGCAACAACCCGATAACGTATTCATTTTCAATGAATGTCTTTCCTACGATCAAAATCCTGCTTATTATTCCGCAATGGAAGAAATTTTTATTTCCGATTTAGGTTTTAGCGGTCACATCATTCCGGTTAAGACAAAAAGTGCTCCTTATCGATATGAAGTTCACATTAAAATCAATGAAAAGTCGTTATCGTCATATGTTCACGACAAACTAACCGGAGAAACTTTTAAAACCGATGGTCTTTCTTTATCCGGTGAAATACGACAAGATCAACAACAAATCCATCTTCTTGCCGATAAAATACATCGCATCGTTACGGGAATTCCAGGAATTTCGTCATCTAAAATTTTGTTCATGTACACCGAATCTTCCGTCAGTCAACAATCGGAGATTCGAATGACCGAATACAACGGACGATGTATGACTGTGGTCGCCGATGACGGTATATTATATATATGTCCGAAATTTTTATGTCTCCCTTATCAAAAAAAAGGAGCTTACCTATTTGTATCCTATCAAACGGGAATTCCTAAAATTTTTCTTCGAAATTTAAACAATGGGACAACACAAAAGATCATTTCCTTAAAAGGCAATCAACTCACTCCGGATATTTCCCTTCACAACGATAAGATCGCCTTTATTTCGGATTTAAGAGGAAATCCTGATTTATTCATTCAATCTTTTTCTCCTGAGAAAGGTCCTTTAGGCGTTCCCATGCAGTTATTGGACGCTTCTTTCGGAACACAAGGCGATCCGTCATTTAGTCCTACCGGTGAACATTTGGCTTTCGTATCGAATAAGGAAGGTGAACCGAAAATCTATATTATACAATTAAGTCCGACTTTATCGAATCCCCATTTATTAACGAAAAAATACAGAGGAAGCAATTGTCCGGCTTGGTCCCCGGATGGAACAAAAATAGCCTTTTGTGCGATAACTAAGGGCGTGCGACAAATCCATGTATACGATATGTTGAATCGAGAGGATTTTCAGGTCACTTTTTCTTCCGGTAATAAAGAAAGTCCTTCTTGGGCGGCAGATAGCGAACATTTAGTCTTCAGCGGCTTGAACGGGAAAATTTTTGATTTATACGTTATCAATATCGTAACTTCAAAAATAACTAAAATTACCGAAGGCATGGGAAATAAACGCTTCCCTTCTTGGGAACAAAATTTTAAACCTTCTATAAAGAGAGTGTTATGATTAGAAAAAACATTATCCGACTTCTTATTTTAGCGATTCCGTTGAGTTTTTCTTCATGTGCCCGTTCATCATCAGAAGTTTGGGAAGACACTAAAGTATGCTCTAAATATATGAAAAAAGGATTCGGCAGCCTTCTCGGAGTTAATAAAAAAAACAAACATCAACGAACTTTTTCTTTCGTTCCTCTGTATGAAGACGAGCTTCCAATCGCAAAGTTCACTTCTTCGGCCGATATGCAGGAAGAAGAAGTGTTATCTCTCAATGAGCCCACACGCTCTCCCTTCGAAAAAATCACTTTCGATACCGACAGTTATACTATTAAAGGAGAACATCATCTTCGCTATCTTCAAGAAATCGTCAATTATATGGTTAAATATCCTAAAGTACGTCTTATTATAGAAGGCCATACCGATGAACGAGGTACGGCTTCGTACAATTTAGCACTGGGAGTACGTAGAGCCAATAGCGTAAAAAACTTTTTGATTAAAAAAGGAATCTCTCCCGATAGAATCTTACCGGTCTCTTATGGAAAAGAAAGACCCGTAGCTATGGAACATAATGAGGTTTGTTGGCGCCAAAATCGTAGAACCGAGTTTAAATTAAATGCAAAATAAATACTTCTTATTCATTTGTACTATCATTTACAGCTTGGGTTCTTTTTGTTTCGGTTCCGTTAGTTTTTCAAATTTACATGCCGAATTGGAAGACATCACGTTATCTCTTAAGCGCTATGATTCCGAAATTTCTTTAATTTACGATAAATTTCGAGATATCGAAGCCGAAATGAAATCCAGAGACTCTCTCTCTTCAGACAAGTCTCGAACGGATAAAATCGAAAGTGATTTATCTCGGTTAAACAAGGATATCTTATCCATCAAAAAGGATTTAGGCGATAGTTTAACCAAATTACAAAATGAATATCGGACGTTAAACCAGGAATTACGTCTTGTAAGGCGTTCTCTTTTAGCTTTAATCAACTACTCGGAACCGGGGGAAACAGCTAATCTTGCTATCGAATCTCCGCAAAATCGATATATTGTCGAAAAAGGAGATACTTTAAACGGTATTGCCAAAAAATTCCATACGTCTTCCGACGAGTTAAAAAAGATGAATAATCTACAAAAAGACACTATTTTTGCCGGTCAAAAACTAATTGTCCCTGTTGTTAAAAAATAAATTTCTTATCTAACAAATTCATTACCATCGTAGTAATAACAGTTAAATAATCTTTAATAGATAATAAAAATCGGCTTCAGTAACATCCGAAAATATTACATTATTTACTTGACCGGTCCATGAAGCCTGCAATTGCTTTATTCGGAGAAGCAGAGAAAGGAAATTACGATGCCGCTTATCTTTGTCATGATTTAATCGATCTCTGCAGTTATTTAGGTCAAAAAGAAAGCAACGGGCTGTTTTTAGCGATTCGCTCGCTTATGTACGACTACAGCGTTATCTATTTCAGAGTCAAAGAAGAAGGATTCAGCACGGAAAATTACTTTTTCGGCTTACATTTCCTAAAAACTCAATCCTCATTAAGAAATATAATAGCTCTAGGCCTACCTGGCGTAGGTGATCGGGAAATAATAGACGCCTCGTGTTCAATCTGTCACAAATACGGAAGTCTATTAATTTGTTCGGAAACGGATTTCTATGATTTATTAACCTCTAAATAAGAGGAACAATACTCTTTTAAACCGTTTTGATCGGGAGACATACCGACCTGACCTTTTTGCCAATTCGCAGGACACACTTCTCCGTGTTGTTTAAAGAACATCCATGCATCAATGACCCTCAGAACTTCAGGAACGGAACGTCCAAGAGGAAGATCGTTGACTAAATAATGTCGAATAATTCCTTCTTCATCAATTAAAAAAAGACCACGGTAAGCAAGCCCCTGCGTCTCTTCGAAAACATGGTATTCTTTGGAAATCTCATGAGTGACATCCGATAACAACGGATATTTAACTCCGGATATGCCGCCACGACTTTTATCGGTATTCAACCAAGCAAGATGACAAAACGTGCTGTCAACGGAACATCCTATTATGACGGTATTACGTTGCTTGAATTCTTCGGTACTTTCCTGAAAAGCAATCAACTCCGTAGGACAAACGAAAGTAAAATCCCTAGGATAAAAAAATAAAACAACATTTTTTCCTAAAAAATTCTCTAAAGACAATGATTCCGTTATGGAACCGTTTACGACGGCATCCGCTTTAAAAGCCGGCGCTTTTTTTCCTATCATTACTACCATTGCCCACTACCTCAATTATCAGTTCGCACTGGAGAGGATTCGAACCTCTGACCTCCCAGTTCGTAGCCGGGTGCTCTATCCAACTAAGCCACCAGTGCTCATTCCAAACTTCATACAACACATAACCGAAAAGATTGCATACTAAACAAAACAAGGCCCATCAATCAAGTATCGATCCGGAAAAAACAATCCGAACTCCCAAAATCGGCAAAAGTTCGGATTGTTAAAAAAGAAAACTATTATTACATCATTCCCATTCCAGGCATTCCGGGCATACCAGGCATACCTGAAGGAAGACCACCACCCATTGACTGCTGCTTAGCTTCGGGTTTACGTGCAATGAGCACGGCACTCGTCAATAACAATCCAGCTACGGAAGCGGCATGCTTTAATGCACTTTTCGTAACAAGAACGGGATCCAGCACTCCGGCAATAATTAAATCCTCAAAGGAATCCGTTAAACCATTGTACCCATAATTCTTATCTTCGCTACGCATAATCTTTTCTATAATGGCATCTCCCGAACGACCGCAGTTTTTCGCAATCATCTTCAAAGGTGCACAAGCCGCTATGCGAACAACATTAATACCAAAAATTTCGTCTTCCAATAATTCTTCGTCATCGAAAGTATCGAGAATGTATGAACTACGTACCAAAGCGACACCGCCTCCGGGAACTATCCCTTCGACTACGGCAGAGCGAGTAGCACTCAAAGCATCTTCAACACGGTATTTCTTTTCCTTAAGTTCGATCTCGGTTGCAGCTCCCAATCGAATAACGGCAACGCCCCCCACCAACTTAGCTAATCGTTCTTCTAATTTTTCTTTATCATAATCCGAAGTACTGGATGCAATTTGGTTACGCAATGTCTCTTGTCTTTCAAAAATCTTTTTAGGATCGCCCATACCATCAACAATAGTCGTCGAATCTTTGGTAATTTTTATACGCTTGGCTCTTCCTAAAATTTCCATTCCGACGGAATCCAAAGAAAGACCTATTTCTTCCGAAATGACTACGGCACCGGTAATACAAGCTATGTCTTCAAAAAGCGCTTTTTTCCTATCTCCGAAGCCCGGAGCTTTTACCGCACACACAGCCAAACCGGCCTTGAGTTTATTAACCACCAACGTGGTTAAAGCTTCTCCTTCTATATCATCGGCTATGATTAAAAGAGGAACGGTGGCGCTTTGAATAACCTGTTCCAAAAATGAAACGAGACCTTTGCCGGCAGAAGATAATTTTTGATCCACTAAAAGAACATAGCCGTTCGTCATATCTACATCCATAGTCTCCGGATTCGTAACGAAATAAGGCGATAAAAACCCTTGGTCGAATCGCATGCCTTCCACGACATCGAGAACCGTATCTATGCCTTTCGCTTCATCAACAGTGACAATTCCGTCTCTACCGACTTTTTCCATGGCTTCCGCAACAATTGCACCTATCGAACCGTCATTATTGGCAGAAATCGTAGCGACCTGCAAAATTTCCTCTTTGGAATCGACGGGCATGGCCATTTCGGAAAGAGCATTCTCCAAACGATCGACAGCTTTTACAATTCCTTTTCTGATATTATTAGGATCCATTCCCGAAACAACACCTTTCATTCCTTCCGAGAAAATTACGGAAGCTAAAAGCGTCGCCGTTGTCGTACCGTCTCCGGCAACTTCGGCCGTTTTTACGGCAGCTTCCTTAACAAGCTGAGCCCCCATGTTTTCAAAAGGATCTTTCAAAAAAATTTCCTTAGCCACCGTTGCGCCGTCTTTAGTGGATAAAGGCATCCCGCTACTTGCTTTGATGACTACGTTACGACCTTTAGGACCAAGCGTTTCACAAACGGCTTTCGACAACAAAGCAACCCCTCGTCCTACGGATTTCAGAGCTTCCAAATGATTTTTAAATATTTTCGCCATACTTCTCTTCTCCTAAGTTACACAAGAATTCCGAGAATATCCGTTTCCGAAAGAATTAAATACTCATCGTCGCCGATCTCATCATTTTTTACTTCCAATCCGGCATAAGATGAAAAAAGAACGCGATCACCTTCCTTAACGGTCATAACCTGAAGCTTTCCGTGTTCATCCGTTTTGCCTGGCCCGGTTGCAATAACGTAGCCTTCTTTAGGTTTTTCTTGAGCCGAATCCGGCAATAAAATTCCTCCTTTCGATACGGTGACTTTGGATCTTTTAAGCAAAATCTTATTATTAAGAGGTTTAACATCGGTTACCATAAAACAACCCTTTTTTAATGCATTCAAATTACATCCCTCACTCCGCGTAGAAGTCGCTTATGTGACAAGAACGTAGGGAGTCATCTTAAAAGAAGACCCTCTTTACTGTCAATAGCTCGCATTCAATTGTTGGCATACCGAATCATTAATTGCTAACTTCATAATCACGGATTAAATACGGAGAACGAGTCTTCGCAAAACTTTCTCTAGCTTGTCGACAGATTTTTCTTAACTCCCAAGTGATATAACGATCTCGCATCATGATTTCAAAAATTTCCTTATTTCCGACTAAACTATTAAACATATTCTTACGTGAAGGTACTTTAAGTAGAGTGCTCATGTTCTCCGCAAACTGCCGAGGATATAATGTTTTCAGGATTCCTAAGATTACGAATTGGGTTTCGACCGGTTTAAACGTTTTGGGATCCGTAATTAATATCAGTACTCCTCCACATTCTTCCATTTTGTATTTTCCGAAAAACGGCTCGTATCGATAAGGGACAAAAGAAACACCCGATAAGGATTGTCCATTTAGAATTTCGGCAAAACGAAAAGAATCTATCCAAGGTGCGCCTAAAACTTTAAAAGGTAGAGTATAACCTATACCTATACTCGTCAAAGACAAGTATCCGATTAATCCCGTCGTAGCATAAAAAAAAGCCGAATTTGCTTCGGGAATTTGAGGACTGGTCGGAATCCAAGGCAAGGCCGTTTCTTCAAACGACATATTTCTCAACCAACCTTTCATAGGCACTATATGCAAAGACAATAAGTCCAAATTACGAGTCGCTTTAAAAAAGCTAGCCAATTCTCCTATAGTCATACCGTGACAATAAGGCAACCCGTGCGTATCGAAAGCCCTGTCATCCTTAAAAGTCTGAATAGGTCCGTCGATGACTTGCCCACCCATAGGATTCGGTCGATCCAGAACAATGACGGGAATATTTACTCGTGCGGCTTCCTGCAAAATTCTAAATAACACATGAATGAACGTATAACTCCGAACACCGATATCTTGAACATCATAAACAATAACATCCACGTCACCGATGATTTCGGGGGTTAATAATCGTTGATTCCCATGCAAAGAATACACCTTCAGATTGGGAAATAAATGTTGCTCTTCGGTGCTTACATCGGCAATTACGGAACCGTAAAAACCGTGCTCCATAGTAAATAAAGTCGTTAATTCACATATGTCTTTTCTTTGAAAAAAAACCATTAATGAAGAAGAGCCACTGCGATTAAAAGCGGCATGATGAGAAACGAGTCCTACTTTTTTTCCTTTGATCAGATCCACGAAATCGGAAGAAAATATGCGATCGATTCCGAGCTCTACGATATTTGAAAAACCGGCATAAGGAACGGCCATCAATAAATATGAGATAATGAATATCGATAAATAAAATCGTTTCCGTTTCTTTCGATTGGGGTTTTTCATCGATAAGGTAGTCATAAACTTCCTAAGATTAAAATAAAAAAAGACATACAAACGCTTATAAAGCATTTGGTATTTTTTCTTAATAAGGCTAACCTTATAAAAACTCTTTATTTAATTATCGTTATGAAAATTGTCATAGCCAGCCGCAACGGTTATAAAATTAGGGAAACCAAATTAATCCTTAAAAAATTTCCTGAATTCGATATTTTTTCCTTATTGGATTTTCCCGATTATCCAACGATCAAACACAAAGGCAATTCGGTAAAAGATCTCGCTATCAATAAAGCACTGCATACCGCTCAAGCCTTAAATCATTGGGTAATTGCTGATGAATCCGTATTAATCGTGCCTTCCTTAAACGGAGAACCCGGTATCTTATCGGATTGTTACGCAGGAGACAAGGCTTCCGAAAAAGAAAATCGGAAAAAATTACTGCAAATGATGCAACTTCTTGACGGAACGGTTTGTCGTTCAGGATATTTCGAGTGTTGCATGATCTTGGCATCTCCTCAAGGAGATATCAGAGTAACTAGAGGAACTTGCGAAGGCTATATATCCGAAGAGGAAAAAGGCGGAGGGGGATTCGGTTACGATCCTATTTTTTTAAAATATGACTACAAATTAACGTTTGCTGAGTTATCCGAAGATATTAAGAATAAGATTTCTCATAGATCAAAAGCTTTGAAAAAACTACTGCCCGAATTGGAATCGTTGGCTTCAACTTGTAAAATTCAATTTGTCCAGTGACGTTTCTATAGCCCCTCTAATATGAGTCATTTCAACTAATAAACATTCGGTTTTACTTAAATCTCTTTCTATTTCTTTCAAAGTAGAAATGGCTCCTAAATCCACGGGCTCATGAATCGGGAGTGCCATTTCCAAGGAAACAACGGATTTAGCAGTTAAATGTTTGATCCCGGATACGCAAGGGAAAGATACGGGTTCATTCATACTAGCCTCCAATCAATTTCTGCTTTGTTTTGTTTTTTAAGCAGAAAATTAATTTTTGAAAAGTGTGAACAACCAAAAAAACCGCGAAAAGCCGCTAAAGGAGAGGGATGGGCTGCCGTCAAGACGAAGTGATGCGTGCGACCCGTAACAAATTCACACTTTTTTTTAGCATCGCTCCCCCATAATACGAAAATAACGGGATCTTTCCTTTCTACGAATTTTCCGATAACCGCATCCGTAAAAACTTCCCAACCTTTACCTGCGTGGGAACGAGGGGAGTCTTTTCTAACCGTACAAACGGAATTCAATAACAGGACGCCTTGTTTTGCCCAAGGAATCAAACATCCTTTGTCATTTTGAATTTCTAAGTCATTTTGTAATTCAAGAAAAATATTTTTCAAAGAGGGAGGACAAAGGATCCCCGGTTTTACGCTAAAACTCAACCCGTGAGCTTGATTCGGACCTGAATAAGGATCTTGTCCCATAATAATTACTTGAGTTTTTTCAAAAGAAGTATGGGTGAAGGCAGAAAAAACTTCTCGTGCTTCCGGATAAATAGGAAGCGGACCTCGTCTTTCTCGAAGCAAAAACGTTCTCAAACTCGACATATACGGTTTTTCCCACTCTGCGGATAGGATTTCTGCCCAATGCGGATCCATTTGAGGAGGAACATTATTTAACATTTCAATGCCTTCCATTTTCCTTCCTTTTGCTAAAATCACCGAAAAATTAAGGAAATTATATTCGAAACAAAGAAAAAATGAGATAAAACCTTCTTTTAGACTTACTCAACACCCAATAGGCACTATGGTTATAGATTTTTCGACTCTAAATCAAACGCAATATGAAACCGTAACTGCCCCTTGTTCACCTATTTTAGTTCTTGCAGGGGCTGGATCGGGTAAAACCAGCGTCATTACTTTCCGTATTTCCTATCTTATTGAACAAGGCGTTTCGCCTTCCCAAATACTCGTCGTGACTTTCACTAATAAAGCAGCAAAAGAAATAGAGGAACGAGTATTGAAATTATCTCGAACCCATTGCTGTCAGGAAAAGCCCTTAATCTGTACTTTTCATAGTTTAGGGACCTATATTCTAAGGAATAGTATCCACATTTTGGGAAGAAGCAATCATTTTGTCATTTATGATCAAAACGATTCCGAAAAACTGTTAAAAACAGTTTTGGAAAAACTGAATATCAATAAAACTCAAGCTGATCTTTTTCGTTATGAAATATCCAAAAAGAAAAATGAGCTGATCTCACCGGAAAAAATCTCTTCCGCAACCGTCGGCCCTTGTTTTAAAGACGTCCCTTTTTTTAAAGACGTCTATACCCAATATCAAAATAAACTGGAAGAAGTCGATGCCGTTGACTTTGACGATCTCCTTTATCTAACGGTAAAATTATTTCAGGAACATAAAGAAGAAATGTCTAAATATCAAAATTTGTGGAAAGCTCTTTTAATAGACGAATATCAGGATACGAATCATGCACAATATTTAATCGCACGTTACATCGTGTCTCAACATCAAAACATATTTGCGGTCGGAGATCCCGATCAATCCATTTATTCATGGCGAGGAGCCAATATCAATAATATTTTAAATTTCGAAAAAGACTATCCCAAAACAAGAATTATTCGCCTTGAAGAGAATTATCGTAGTCACGGTAACATTCTAAACGCAGCAAATGCTCTTATCTTGAAGAATCGTTCGCGTCTAGACAAACAATTGCGTAGTGTCAAAACGCCCGGAGAAAAAATACGACTTTTCATCGGAGAAACGGATCGCGAAGAAGCCGAATTCGTAGCACGAGAGGTGGAACGTTTACATCGTAAAAATATTTCTCTTAAAGATATATGCATATTCTATCGTACAAACTTTCAATCGAGAATTTTCGAAGATGCTTTGTTACGCAAAAAAATTCCTTATCAGATTCTCGGAGGCCTTTCTTTTTACAAACGAAAGGAAATTCAAGACATCCTTTCTTTTTTACGAATGCTGGTTACAACCAAAGATATTATTTCATTCGAACGATCCGTTAACATTCCGAAAAGAGGTTTAGGAAACGTCTGTATCGGAAAAATCATAGAATTTACCCTTACCAATAAGCTATCTCTCATAGAAGTTTGCGAACGTATCGGCAACGATCCGGGTTTTAAAGCAGTTAAAGTAAATGCCAAACAAATAGTTGGATTGAAAGATTATGCAAGTCTTATTACTTCTTTAAAAAACTTCAAAGGTCCTCTTCATGAACTCGTTTCGGAAACCGCCAGAAGCAGCTGTTATCTCGAATACCTAAAACAAGATGATAAAGACTCCTTTGAAGATCGTAAAAGCAACATCGATGAATTAATTTCCAAAACTTACGAATGGGAACAAAATAACAATGAAAGCGATTTAAATCGCTTTCTGGAAGATTTAGCTCTGAAAAGCTCATCGGATGAAAGTCCTCTTAATGAAGATCGATTGAATTTAATGACCATTCACACCGGCAAAGGTTTGGAATTCGAAGTAGCATTCATAGTCGGGCTGGAAGAAACTTTATTTCCTCATGCAAATTCTATGGGCAGCCATGAAAATCTTGAAGAAGAACGACGATTATGTTACGTCGGAATCACTAGAGCAAAAGATTTACTTTATCTATCCAGGTCCGAAACAAGATTTTTATGGGGTTCTTTAAGAATTATGAAACCCAGCAGATTTTTAAGGGAAATACCGGCTCATTATTTGGTGAAATCCATATAATATATAACCGATGCTGTATGATCATCTTAAGTCTTCTCAGATTCTTCTTACCTCAGCTTCCGTTCAACAAGGACTGGCTTTTCTTCAAATGCCTATAATCGACTTGTTACAAGCAGTGCGAGAAGAAGTAATTCTCAATCCCATTTTCGACATTTCCTCTACGGAAGAAATGGATAATTATTTTAACGACGACTCATTTTCTCGTTATTCACGTCAAGATAACCGGTGGGAAAACGTTCCTGAATATTCGTCACCTTTATCCGATATTTATCGACAAATGTGTTTTATGACGGCCAATCGTCGCAAAAGATACATTGTCGACAGCATTCTAGGAAGTTTAGACAACGACGGATTTTTAAGAGTCGATATTCAAGAATTATCTCTCCTAACGGAGTCTCCGATTCAAGAAATCGAAACGATTCTTCAACTTATAAGAGAAAAATGCGAACCTTTGGGAATAGGTTCACGTAACTTGAAAGAATATCTTTTGGTGCAACTCAAACATGAACGAAACAATCCACGCGGATACCAATTGATTCAAGATCATTTCAACGATCTTACGGACAATAAACTTGAAAGAATTGCTTCCAAAATACATCTTCCGAAAGAAAAATTGATAGCCGAATTTCAAAAAACGTTAACCGGTTTACGTTTCACTCCTCTGTCTTGCACCGAACCTTTTTCTCAAAGAATGCTTCCGGATGCTTTTGTTTATAAAAAATCGGAAAACGATTGGCTTATCAAAATCAATGACGATAATTTGGAAAAATTACGTATTAATAAAGATTATTTAAAAAATGGGAATATCTATTCCGAAACATCCAAAGAAAATTCCGTTTACTTCAAAAAACACATTGCAAGTGCCCAACATTTGATTCGAAACTTAAATAAACGAACCGAAACATTGCTGCAAGTCTTAGAGGTCATCGTTCAAAAACAAGACGATTTTTTTAACGGCAAGCGGTCGACTCCTTTGCCTCTTTCCGTAAAAACAATTTCCGAAATCCTTAATAGACACGAATCAACGATTTTTCGAGCCGTTAAAAACAAAACAATCAGCACTCCTATAGGCATTTTTTCTTTGCAATCACTGCTACCAAGGAGCTTCCCTAATACCCATCAAGATATGGGAACTTCGGTCATTAAAAATTTACTTCATGAATTAATTCGTAATGAAAAACATCCAATGTCTGATGAAGAGTTAGTCCGAGAGCTTTTATTTAGAGGAATAAAATGCGCACGAAGAACTATCACCAAATATAGAAGATCCTTAAACATTCCGGGATCAACATTAAGAATCTATAAACCGAAAACTAAGTAAAACCGCTTTACATTCAAAAATTTGTTCAAAGAATCGCCGATAAGCAAAACGTAATAATCTACTTAAAAAATACTATGTCGCATTACAGAAAAATAAAAACGGCTCAACGGATTCGGAAAATAAAACAATGGTCCGGATTTCTGGATAAATACTTAGGTGTCGGAATTATACTTGCCGTATTAACCGGAATACAACTCAGTCACAAATTCAATTTCGGCAATCATCTTGCCAAAAACCTGCTTTTGAATCACCGACACTTGCCGTTAATGATCGGCCTTATCATCATGATCTATCCCAGTTTGGCAAGAATCAATTATAAAAAAATCGGTTATATTTTTCGTAATTTGAAAATTTTATTTTTATCACTATTGCAAAATTGGATTATCGGCCCGAAAGTCATGTTCATCTTAGCTGCCGTTTTTCTTTCCGGATACCCTGAACTAATGGTCGGTCTTATCATTCTGGGCTTAGCTCGCTGTATTTCAATGGTGATCGTGTGGGACGAAATTGCTAAAGGAGATAGAGAATATTGCGCGGCCTTGGTTGTCTTTAATTCTTTATTTCAGATCATTGCTTTGCCTTTTTACGCTTATTTTTTTGTAACATGGCTACCCAAAACCTTGGGTTTTTTTGAAGAATACATATCGATTTCGGTAAAAGAAGTGGCTTTAAATCTTTTTATTTATTTAGGCATCCCTGCGATTTGCGGATTCATTACTCAAACGGTTTTTCTAAAAATCAAAAATGAACGATGGTATGACAAAGTTCTGATTCCCATGATCACACCTATTACTCCTTTAACGTTGATCATAACGGTCTTTTTTATTTTTCTGGCTAAAGGCCAAACATTTTCATTGCTTCCGCTTACGGTGGTTAAAATAGCTTTGCCGATGATCCTTTATTTTTTGATTATGTTTTTCTCGTCTTTCTATTTGGCCTATAAGACAAAAGTAAATTACAAACAATGCATCACTTTAAGTCTCACGTCCGCATCAAATAATTTCGAATTGGCGATAGCCATTTGCATTTCCCTCTTCGGTACGGAATCGGAAGAAGTATTAGCAGTCTTAATAGGCTCCTTAATTGAAATTCCGGTTTTAATTACCTTAATCCGTATTGCTTTGATGTTAAAGCCGAAATTGTTTCCCAAAAATCAAGCGTCCGTCAATAAATAAGACAAACAAATTTGTCTCCATCGTAGATTCATGATCTTCTCTTTATCGATGTAATCGATAATTTCTTCTTTGGATGCGAATGCAACCATACGTATTTCACAATCGGTTAACCGTAATAGAATAAAATCGGGATTAATATTGAAGATAGCTCTTATTTTCTTTTTGGCTCTCGAAAAAATGAACCGCGATTTTATCAGTCGTCCCAAAAAAAATGCCGCGCTTCCCAAAATACATAAAAGCCCCGAATAAGGATGGAAGACTGTTAAAACGGAACCTATACTTATGAGAAGAACGGACAAATAAGCTTCTCCGGAAGAGCGGAATATGGGTCCGAAAAATCTTCTGAACCACCCGGCGGCAGTTTCGTACGCCAATATTTCTTCAAACTCAGGTTCCCGGAAATGAGATCGCACGACATGTACCATTTCATGAGCAATTAACTCATCCTTAGAGTAAATCCAAAATAAATGAGATTTGGACTGCAAAGACTTCCTTAATTGAATGGATACCTCATTATTCATAATCCAAGTACAAGCTCCTTCCCATACACCTATTCCATCATCGGAATAAATGATGCGTACATAATCGGGATTGATATCGAATTTTTTTTGAAGCATTAAGGGAACAAAAGTAAGAGTGTCCGGAGCCTCTTGTTTCAATTCATCGATCCTTCGCAAAAAAGAACACATATCCTCACCCGGAGCAACGATATATCCACATTTATTTAAACTGACAAGATTAACAAATAAATCCGACATAAACACCGGTATATAAAAAAAGGATTCTCAGAATAACATTTGCAAAAAAAAAATACATGTATGCAACAAATTTATTTTAATTGTGAAAAATATTCTCCTATCATTAATGATGAAAACCATCAAACGACACTGTTATTTATACCTATCGGCGAAAATGAAATTACTAATTTTATTGACACATATTAAAGGTATGAAATTGAATATCTGCAATCTTGCCAAATATAAAAACGGGCGTTAATCCTTCAATGAAAAAATCGCTAATTATCGTTGAGTCTCCGGCTAAAATTAAGACCTTAAAAAAATTTTTAGGCAGTAATTTTATTTTTGTATCCTCTTTCGGACACGTCATCGATCTGCCTCAAAAAGAATTCGGGATAGACATAGAGCATGATTTTGAACCGCAATATACAATTTTACCCGATAAACAAGAAGTCATTAATAATATAGAAAAAGCCGCCAAACAATGCGATACCATTTATCTGTCTCCCGATCCGGATAGAGAAGGGGAAGCCATAGCTTGGCACATAGCTTGTCGTCTGCCTCAAGACAAAAATATTAAAAGAGTTTCGTTTAACGCGATTACCAAACAAGCCGTTACCGCAGCTTTAAAAGAACCTCGAACCTTAGATATGAATTTAGTCGATGCTCAACAAGCTCGTCGATTGTTAGATCGAATCGTCGGTTATAAAATCTCTCCGATTCTGAGTAGAAAACTACAACAACGTTCCGGTATTTCGGCAGGAAGGGTACAATCCGTTGCTCTCAAGTTAGTCGTAGATAGGGAATATGAAATAGAACAATTCATACCACAGGAATATTGGAATATTAAGGTTCTTCTTCAAGATTCCGAAACCGCGCAGGAATTCTTTGCCTCCCTATATTCGGTGGACGGTTTGAAGTGGGAAAAAAATCCGGTTGAGAACAAAAAACATTTATTAATCGATTCCAAAGAAAAAGCCGATGTTATCTTACGAAGATTAGAAAAAGGAACGTATGGCATAGATAAGGTCGAGGCCAAGGAAAAAAAACGCAATCCCAGCCCACCTTTTATCACGTCTACTCTTCAACAAGAAGCCAGTCGACATTTCCGATATTCTTCTTCAAAAACCATGGGTATTGCACAATCTCTTTATGAAGGCATTGATTTTCCTTATGAAGACGTTTCCGGTCTTATCACCTATATGCGTACCGACTCCGTCCGTGTCGAACCCGAAGCTATAGCAGCTGCAAGAAGCTATGTTCAAGAGGTATATGGAAAAGACTTCATTCCGGAAAAACCGAATGTTTATACCGGAAAAAAAAGTGCTCAAGATGCTCACGAAGCCATCCGTCCTACCGATGCACGAGTGACGCCGGATAAAATCAAACGGTTCGTATCCAATGAACAGTTTAATCTATATGAATTGATTTGGAGACGATTTATAGCATCTCAAATGAGTGCCGCTATTTACGATACCGTGTCCGTTACTATTCACACGAATGATGATATTGTTTTGAAAACAACCGGTTCCGTTCTTAAGTTCAAAGGTTTTTTAGCCGTATACGAAGAAAAATATGACGACGATATTGAAGAAGTTTCTATGACTCTCCCTGCTTTATGCGAAGGCACGAAGGTAGACTTGAAGAAAACAATAGGAGAACAAGCTTTTACCAAACCGCCGCCTAGGTTTACGGAAGCATCCCTCGTAAAGGAGCTGGAAAAATCCGGCATAGGTCGACCTTCAACCTATGCGACAATCATGAACAAAATTCAAAGTCGAGAATATACTATTAAGGAACAATTGCGTTTAAAGCCCACGGAATTGGGTAAGGTT
The DNA here is from genome assembly GCA_036659455.1 of Victivallaceae bacterium. Taxonomy (NCBI): domain Bacteria; kingdom Pseudomonadati; phylum Lentisphaerota; class Lentisphaeria; order Victivallales; family Victivallaceae; species Victivallaceae bacterium. Next base: position 732,750 of record JAVXCN010000001.1, on the reverse strand, counting down.
ATCGCACAATTTCTCGAAAATAATTTTTCCAATATCATGAATATCGGCTTTACGGCTCATATGGAGAATGAACTGGAATTGATTGCCGACGGAAAAAAAGTCTGGAAAACTCTTATCAGAGACTTTTGGACCGATTTCATTCCTATCGTAGAATCAGCGGAAAAAGAAGCCTTTATTCCTAAAATACAGACCAATATTCCATGTCCTTCCTGCAAAACCGGACGTTTACAAAAAATATGGTCTAAAATCGGATATTTTTATGGTTGCTCAGGTTATCCGGACTGTTCTTATAAGGCTTCCGAAGAAGAAATAAATTTCGATAAAAACGACTATAATCCCGATACGGACTGGAATGCGCCTTGTCCGGTCTGCAAAGGCTTAATGAAAATTCGCTTCGGACGTTACGGGACTTTTTTAGGTTGTCTTGATTATCCGAAATGCAAAGGCACCATTACCTTAATGAAAAAAGATCAAGTTGCCGATGATTATACTCCGATAGATTGCCCAGCAACCGGTTGCACGGGAAAAATCCTGAAAAAAAAATCACGGTTCAACAAAACTTTCTTTTCCTGTTCCGATTTTCCCGAATGCGACGTTATAGGAAATACAATTGAGGAACTTACGGATAAATATAAGGATCGGTCCAAGACTCCTTACGAAAAAAAGAAAACCGGTGTAAAGACCAAATCTACCAAAACCAAAAAGAAAACCGATGTAAAGACTAAATCTACTAAAACCAAAAAGAAAACATCTTCCCCCCAATCCTCCGGCAACCTAAAAAAACCTTCGCACCATTTAGCCGCGATTATCGGTCCTGAACCGGTCTCTCAACCGGAAGCAAGGAAAAAACTTTGGGACTATATTAAAAAACACAATTTGCAAGATCCTAAAGATAGACGCAATATCATGCCCGACGATAATTTGGCTAAGATAACGGGAAGCGAAATCGTTCGTATGACACAACTTCCTAAAATATTAAGTTCCAATTTAGAATCCTGATACGACAAGTCGCATTAACAAGCGATAGGCTCCTTTAAATCAAAACAAGATAAAGTATCAAACAAGTCTTTGACAGTTTGAATTTTAGATAAACTTGTTCTTAAAGTTTTTACACCGGAATGAGCCATCAAATAGTATCCACTTAATTTTTTTGCAGCCGTCAACACCTGATACTCATCTTGATAATAATCCCAAACATACTCTAAATGACGTAAAAACATCTTCTTGCGATCAAAAAAATCTTTTACAACCATCGGATCTCCTTTAAGATATTTATCAGCATCTTCGGCAATCCAAGGTTGCCCTATAGTCCCTCGTGCAATCAGCACTCCGTCCACCGATGTTTCCTGCAACATGCTTTTCACGTCTTCCGGTTTAAAAATATCGCCGTTACCGAATATAGGCACGGGTCCCGCCTCTTTTTTGGCTTCTGCAATATATTGACGAACTGCCGGTCCGGTGTACCCTTGTGCTCGCGTACGACCGTGAACAAAAATTCCGGAAGCTCCCGAATCGACTAAAATACGGACGACTTCTCTCACATTAACGGAAGATGAATCCCACCCTACTCTAATCTTAACGGTAACCGGGATTCGAACAGCTTCAACAAGAACCTTCACGATCTTACCCAAAACAAGAGGCGTCTTTAGTAATCCGGAACCGCTACCGTCTTTAGTAATACGATCAGTAGGGCAACCGCAGTTCAAATCGAGAACATCAAAACCCATATCTTCAATAATTTTTCCGGCTTCCCGAACAGTTTCCGGTATGCTACCGCAAATTTGACCGCCGATAGGACGCATATTTTCACTATAATCCAAAATACGCAAGGTTTTGGGGATACGCCTTACAAGAGCTTCTACTTTCACCATTTCACAAAACATTAAAGCAGGATTGCCTGACACAGACATACGTCGAAACGGAAAATCGGAAAAACCTGCCAGTGGAGCATATACAATCTTAGATTTTAAACTTAAATTTCTTATTTTCAAATTATTCATTGAAATAAACCGGTAAGCAACCAAATAACTAATTGTAAAACGAACATAGCAATCATCGGTGAAAAATCCATACCGAAAAATATGGGGATCCAACCTTTAAACAAATTAAGGTAGGGGTCAGTGACCGTGGTCGTCCATTTAAACCACCAGTGACGATGACAATCGGGAATCCAAGAACCCAATAATCTAATAATAATTAAAAAATTATATATTACAAAAAAAACATTTAAAAAATAAACAATCACGAAATAAACACCTTTTGTTTAAAACAACAAACAATAACAATATTTTCTTCTCTTGAAAAAACTATCTCATTATTTTAAAATGGTCCCTTAAAAAAAAAAACTAAAACATAATCATGTTATTAGATCCTTTCAACTACCGATTGGGAATCACGATTAACTCCGATAAATCGATCCGACTAGCGGTTATAAAAAAAACTTTTAAAGGTTGGACCGTTAAAGCAATTGAAGAAGGGTTTCTACAAGATTTAACGGAAGCAATGGAAAAATATGCTTTCGTTGCTACCACAGCTTCTCTTCCTTTCCGCGATGTTATTATCAAATATTCGGAATCCGGTCTTAAAAAAAACAGTCACATCGAAGCCGATACACGTTTTCAAATCGAACAATTACTCCCTTTTCCTCAAAACTCCGGTGTTTTTCGAGTGTTTTTCTCGCGTCAAAAAGACGGTAATAAAACCGATGTGTTTACTTTCATTACACGAAAAGAAAAAATTCAATTATTGTTGCATAACTTATCTTCACTGCCTTTTACAATCGATCGCGTATCTTGCGGACAACTGGATCTTAAAACGCTTTTACGCTCGGATTCCGCCACAAAAGATCTTTCAGGTCTCGTAGTTTATTTCGGACAGGAAGATGTTAAGTGCCTTCTCATGAAAAACAGTCATCCCCTGTTTTCTTACTCCTTCAAATTCTCGTCTTCCGAGCAATTATTAACGGAACTTGTAGCTACAATAGATCATTTGGGAAAACAATATCCCGAAAAGATGAATAAAAAAATTTACTTTATCAATCCTCCGGAATTACTCTTAATAAATTGGTCGTCTTCTCATTGTCCCGAATCGGAAGAACTCCTCCCGACTATTTTTACAAACCTCTCAAAGGAAGAACGATTAAAATACGGAGATACCATTGTTGCTGCTCTTAGCGGTAGCGACCCTAAAGGTTGCGATTTTCAACAAGACGATCAGTCCTTATCGAAATGCGGTTGGAAGAAATATTTGAAAAAATGGTACTTCCCTCTTACCTATATCAGTCTTATCTGCACGATTATTACGGGGACGACCGGATGGATACTCGTGAATCGTGCCAAAAGACAGGTAAAAGCCAATATAGCTTACGTTCTCGGCGACGATTCCCCTCAAAAACATAAAAAGATCGGTTCTTTAAAACAGTGTTGCTCGCTTTTGGAAGGCAAATTAAAAAATCTGCATACTTCTTATTATTATCCGCTTCTTCCGGAAACGTTATCGTTTTCTAAAATTTTGAATGAATTAACGTCATCACACGTATTTAAAGAAGGCAAAATTGTAATCACCGCTTATGATTACGAATTAATTTCTTTTCCTTCATTAACCGCTCCTTCATCCGATTACGTGGCCAAAATTACGCTATCGGGTAAATCTATAGATAAACACAAGTTATCATCTTTAAAATCATTTTTTACATCGCTTAACGAGCCAAAATATAAAAATCAATTTACTTGGGAAGAAAAGAGTGATGGTTTTACGACTTCCTTCTATTTATGCGAATTAACGCAAAAGGTGAAATATGAAAAATAAAATTTTACCCAAAGCATTTTTCTTCTCCGTCATCTTTATCGTTCCGCTTTTTCCTTCCTTATTTACTTACAGTATCATCAAGAAAAAACTGCATTACTGGTTCGAGATCAATGAACGAGCAATGGAGATCGGTATTTTGAGTCATAAAGATAAAACAAAAAGACAAAAAAATGAGCAGATACTCTCTAAAGCCCGCACTGCCAATCCTTTATATCTTAAACAAACTTTACAGTCTTTTACGCCTTGCCGAAAAGAAAGAATGCAATTACAAACATTGCTCAATGCTCCCGACTTCATCACCGATCCTATTTTAGAAACCCGATTTCTCTTTTTATCCCGAAATAACATGCCCAAGGTATCCCAGCTCGAAGATCGCTCGGCGACCGATTTTAAAATATTTAAAGTTTCGAATTTAGAGATTGATGAGGAAGACATCGTCGGATTATCTGAGATTGCTGAGAGTCCGTCTGCAGAAAAACCTATCTGCTTTATTTCGCGCTGGCAAATGAATCGAGCTCGGTTTTCCGACGGAAATGAAGCTTGGAATACTCAAATAGAAATCGTTCAAAGAGAAATGTACTAATGTCTAAATGTCTGCTTAAATGGATAGGTGTTTTTTACCTTGTGGTTTTTGTATGCGTAACTCCGGCAACCGGAGCCGTTTCATCCGTTGCCCGTCCCAGAAGACGAACGACTTATAAAAACATTCTCGTCAGTATCAATATCGTTGACAGAAACGGACTCTCGGAAACAATTTGTTCCAAGGAAAAACTAAAAAAATATCTATCGGTTAATTTTCTAGATCCTCAGCCTTATCAGAAAGTGTTAAGAATTTACAAAAATCAATCCGGAGAAAACGCTTATCTTCTGACAGGATATCACCCTAACGGTCAAATTAAACAATATCTGGAAGGTTTAAATAACAGAGCTTTGGGTACCTATAAAGAATGGTTCTCGAACGGACAATTAAAAATTCATGCCAAAGTCGTAGGAGGAGTAGCGGATCTCAATCCCGCTGCAGAAGCCGGATGGCTGTTCGACGGCACTACGGAAGCCTTTGACGAAGACGGGAACTGTATCGCACAAATTCCCTACGAGAAGGGATCTTTAGAGGGGATTGCCGTTTATTTTCATCCCAACGGGAATGTTTGGAAAGAAGTGCCTTATCAAAAAAATTCTATTCACGGAACATTCAACATATATTTATCGGATAACCGATTACTGCAAGAAACACAATTCAGAAACGGAAAAAAACACGGCTTGTCCTTGAGATACCATAGCCCCGATATCCTTGCTCACAAAGAAAATTATATTGATGATCGATTAATTCATGGTTCCTATTTTCAACAAGACGGGACTCTTTTATCCGAAATTATCGAAGGGAACGGTACAAAAATTAATTTCGGAAAAACCGGTGTTGCTTCCGAAGAAGAATATCGTTCGGGAAACCAACACGGTCAGGTATCGATCTTTGATAATAGCGGGTGTCGAATCACGCGAATGTTCCGCATTGAAAACAATCTGAAAACCGGTGAAGAGGTGTTCTATCACTCCGACAGCAGTCAGCCTCAATTATTAATTACAAGAGAACATGGCATTATTCAAGGCCCTATTAAAACATGGTATGAGAATGGGAACCTAGAAAGTTGCCGACAAATGTCTTGTAACAAAAAAAACGGACTTGCCACGGTTTATTATTCCAATGGACAAATCATGATGGTCGAGGAGTACGAAAATGATTTGTTGATAAAGGGAGAATATTATAAACCCGGAGACAAACAGTGTTGTTCAAAAGTAGAAAAAGGAAACGGCATTGCCACCCTCTTTACTAAAAACGGTGCCGTTAATCAAAAGATTATATACCAAGACGGTAAACCGCTTCTTGACTAAAGAACAAAAAAATCAGTTCAGAAAAATCTATCGCCTCAAAAGAACGGCCATTCCGAAAACTCGTCGGTACGAGGCAGAGATCGGTTTATTAAACTTCATAAAGCAAAATACAAGCGATCCTGGGTATGTTATGTCTTTTTGTTCGTTCGGTCATGAAATCCCGACAACCGAAACAAATCGTTTTCTGGCCAAGAACGGTGTGTTACTTCTGCCTAGAATAGATATCGATAACTTATTAATGAAGCCGATACACATTGATAATCTCAATAAACTTGAACTCTCTCCTTTCGGAAATATTTTACAACCTCTCTCCAATATCCCTGCGTATACGGATTTCGATAAAATAAACACGATTTTAGTCCCTGGGTTAGCTTTTGATCCGATCTCCAAACATCGTTTAGGTTACGGCAAAGGTTATTATGATCGATTCCTTTTGAATTTCCCAAATCCTAATACCAGAATCTTCGGTATAGGTTTTAAAGAACAAATTTTAATTTCTTTACCATCCGAACAACATGACATCTCGCTATCTGAAATATTATTCTTTTAAAATAACTTTTCATATTTTAAGAAAACCCCTGCATTCCCATAATTGGAAATAAGAATAGTGATAAATCGAAAGCATTTTCCTTATTCTTCCTTTTTTAAATTAAGTCTACCATTAGGGCCTGAAATGAATTCATCATTGGATCGCAAAAAAGCACTGGAAGTCGCTATCTCTTACATAGAAAAACAATTTGGAACCGGATCCATTATGAGTCTAGGGAAACATTCCCTTACTCATGAAATCTCCGTTATTAAAACAGGGGCATTGTCTCTTGACTTAGCCTTAGGTATTCGAGGCGTTCCTAAAGGAAGGATCATTGAAATCTTCGGTCCGGAATCATCCGGAAAAACTACCTTAGCTACTCATATCGTAGCCAATGCTCAAAAAACCGGAGGTATTGCTGCCTACATTGATGCCGAGCATGCGCTAGATCCGAGTTATGCAGGACTTATCGGCGTAAATATCGAAGAATTGATGATCTCTCAACCCGATTGCGGAGAAGATGCATTAAGTATTGCGGAGTTATTGGCCCGTTCCGGAGCCGTTGATGTCATCGTTATCGATTCGGTAGCCGCTTTAGTTCCTAAAAGCGAATTGGAAGGAGATATTGGGGATGTTCATGTAGGACTTCAAGCTCGTATGATGTCGCAAGCACTAAGAAAATTAACAGCGACTTTAGCACGTTCAAACACTTGTGCCGTATTTATTAACCAAATTAGAGAAAAAATCGGTGTTAGCTTCGGTAATCCGGAAACCACTACAGGTGGTCGTGCCTTAAAATTTTATGCTTCCTTACGGCTGGATATTCGAAGAATCGGAGGTATTAAAAGTAGCGATAATACGGATATCGGAAACCGTATCAAAGTCAAAGTCGCGAAGAATAAATTAGCGCCTCCCTTTAGAACTGCTGAGTTCGATATTCTATTCAATGAAGGTATCTCTTCTGCAGGATGTATTTTAGACCTTGCTGTTGAAAAAAATATCATTGAAAAGAAAGGTTCTTGGTTTAGCTATAACAACCTAAGACTCGGTCAAGGTAAAGAAACTGCTCGAGAAGAACTCAAAAAAAACAGTTCTCTTCTGAACGAAATAGAGAAAAAAGTATTAATAGCTTGTCAAACAATACCTACCCCAACTCCGATGCCCGTAGCTACCGAAGGGTCGGCGGAAAACATGGAAAAAGAGATCGTCGGAGTAACTTAAGATCCTAAGACATCAAATGCTGCGCATCATGAGATAATCAAGAATAACCTTAAGCTCTCTGCTATCGATAGATAGAGAGCTTAAAATATCTTGAGCGGATTGAGCCTCTTCATTCAAAGTATTGCGCGCAGCATCCTCCCCTAAAATCGAAATATAATTTAGATCCGTTTCGGATTTATCTTGATCTTGTCTGTAGTCAATCAAATCATCAACTATTTGAAATATAAGACCGAAATGATTAGCTAATTTTTTAATGTCGGTCAGATATTTGACGTGGCCTCCTCCGAAAAGCCATCCCATAACAAAAGAGATTTCGAATAAAGCGCCTGTTTTTCGACTAAAAATACTCTTTAAATTTTCAGCCGAATAATTTTCCGCAAATAAATCATCAAACTGTCCCCCTAAAACACCGTACACACCGGTATTGAAAGCCACATTTTCCAACACTAAATTATAGGCTTCCCAAGCGATTTCGGTATTCGTAGCTCGACGAAGCTTTTCGGCATTCAAACGAATCCTATTGTAAGAGGCCGCAATTAAAGCATAAGAAGATAACAACGCGGTAGCTTCATTGAAAGCAACGTGTAAAGTCGGTTTTTTTCTACGCTCAATGTCATTATCCATACACGGCAAGTCATCAGCAATAAGAGTCGAGGTATGCACAAACTCGATCGCCACAGCAACATCGGAGACATCGAAATTTTTCCCAACAGCGTTAGCCACAACAAAAATTATAAGCGGCCGAACTCTTTTCCCTCCGCCCATTAAAGAATATTCGGTAGCTTTTCTTAGTTTATTTTCACCGATCCCGAAATCCGCTAAACTGTCTTTTATGGAATTTTCTATAACAACCGAATACTTGGACAACAAGCTTTCGAGAACCTCAATCATAATTCAACACCTTGTGAATAACTAATTTATAAGACCTGAGAGACATGATAAAGGCAAAACGGAACATCCTTTAATAATAAAAGTTCCCGGATTTAAAACGGCGTTACATCCGATACTGACATCATCACCTAAAACCCCTCCCATCTTCCTACGACCGGTAGCCATACGATCTCCTGAAGAAGTTGTCACAAAAATCTCCTGTTTATCCAATTTCATATTGGCTAATTTAACTCCGGCACCCAGGTTAACACGATTACCTATTATCGAATCACCTATATAGGCAAAATGACAAGCTTTAACTCTGTTAAACAAAACGGAACTTTTAATTTCAGTACCGTGTCCTATAACACAATCGTTTCCTATAACAACTTTGCTTCGAACGTAAGCTCCTGTTCTAATTACAGTCCCCGTTCCGATCACAATAGGTCCTATAAGACAGGCACCGGATTCAATAATCGCACCTTCCCGAATCTCTATGAGTTCGGAATTTTTTAAAATCACGCCTTCTTCCACTACTCCCCGAATTCCTCTGAAAACATACTTCGAAAAAAATTCGTCCAGACCATCCAACACATCCCAACAATAGGTAACATCATAAAACAATTCCGGAAATATATGTGTTTCGGGATCAAAAAAATCAGCAACTAAAAAAGACATAAGAAATACACAAAAATAAACGGCTCCAGTATGAAGGATCCAAGTTAGAAAAATCAAACAATGAAAGAAAAATATTAGAGGCCGGGTTAAGAAAAATTTTTAATCGTTAGCCCGAAAGCGATAGCCTATTCCCCTGACGGTTCTAATCCAATAATTACCGTCACCGATTTTTTTACGAATTGACGCTACGTGAACATCAATATTTCTGGTTATGATATCATTGTCGACATGACGGATTACTCCCATAAGTTCATCTCGAGAACACACCTCGCCGCGATTGAGGACCAATTTTTTTAAAATATTCGATTCCGAGGGTGTCAATATCTTTGTTTTATCAGGTGTCGTTAAAATAAAATTATTGATATCTAAAACAAACGTCCCAAAAGTCACCTTTTCGGATCTGATGAGATCTCTTTCCGTTCTTCTTAAAATAGCATTGATTTTAGCGCCTAAAACAGGATAGGACAAAGGCTTTTCCATGAAATCATCGCTTCCGGCATTAAGTCCTCTAATAATGATTGATTCATCTCTGCAAGAAGAAATAATAGCTACGGGAATACAAGTATTGATTTGCCTTAGATCGGCAAAAAAAGTGTCAAAATCACAATCCTGTCCGTCGATATCCAAAAGAATTAAATCGCAAGGAATGTCTTTCAAACGTTCAAATCCACCGCCAATCTTTTCTTCCCAGAAAATATTTAAAAACGATTGATTACAATGGTCCGGCAAGGATTGAAAAATATCCATACTTAAAGTAATTAATAAAACATTTTTCTTACGCTTCATCTAATAAAAACTCTTCTTCTCTCAACGGCAACCTAATAAAAATCGGATATTTTTGAAAGAAAACGTTAAAAAAACAAAATTTTTTTCTTATGCAAAATTTAAAATTCAATTTGCATAAACAACTCACGAAACATATAATGCTCCTCTTCAAACAACTGTTCGTTCTTGCTCAGTCGCTCTTAAATGTGTTCGAAAAAATTTATGATGTCACGTTACTATGTTATCGCACTCACCGCGTTTTTCGTTATTATGGGGACGACAAGCGGTATTTGGCACTTTCATAACAACCAAAACAAAACCAACCTGAAAATCTCAAAAGCGACTTCATTTTTTTTAACAGGTAAACTTGATAAAGGGGAAAAAACTCTTTGTACTTTCCCTAAAGAAAAACAAATACTCTGTAAACAGATTTACGAAGGGCTTCGCTTACAAGAGAAGAAAAATTTCGAAGAATCCGAAATTATTTTCAATAAAGCTTTTCAAGATCTTAGATTAAATAAGATCAATAGAACCGACTTTACTTTAACTGAAGATCTTTTGGGTGGGATGTTATTGAATGCTTTTTTTCAACAAAAACACAACGACTTCGATTATTATTGGAAATACTTTAAAAAACATTGTCCCGATTCAATTTTCTTGGAACTTTTTGAAGGAATGTGGTCGTTTACCGAAAAAACGTTTTCGAAAGCCTTAGATCATATCTGTCTTTGGGAAAAAAAACATTCCGCCCACCCCTCACTTATTGAAACGAGTTGGTTGTCCTATAACTGTAGTCTTCCATTCATTAAACAGCATCTATCATTACTCAAAATCAAATGTTTAATGGAAACCGGAGAATTAAAAAAAGCCTATAAGGATCTAAATACACTCATGGACAATCTCTTAAAAAAACAAGAAGATTGGAATCTCGCTATCTATGAAGAAATAGCATTATTATCAAGTCGTTACTATTATCTTTTATCTAAAAAAAATGATTTTTATGAGAAAAAAAATCATTACTATGAAATGATGTTATTTTATCTAAAAAAAACAAATAAACTTAATCTCTCTTCATTAAAAAATCATATCTCTTCCGAAGAAATATTATCTATTGTTCAAGAATTAGTCACAGACATGAACGATCATAATATCGAATTGATATTGGAATTTATCGAATTATCCGAACAAAATTATAATTACTTTCAATACGGAGAAATTATAAAAACATTTCATGAATTAAATGAGCACGAAAACAATCATCAAACCATTATTAAATATCTAAAAAAATTGATATTAAGTCCAAACATTCGAAAATTTAGGGAACAGTTGACTAAACATCTAGCTGATTATATGAAAATCTCCTTACATCGATTGGACATGAGAAAAATAAGGCAATATTTTGCGTATCTCGAAATATTAGAACCCAATATTTCATTCACTCAACGAATCACGATGTCTACCGAAGACATACAACAAATACTACTATGCGACGGTTCTAATGAACCTTTGACCACCTATCTCTCTCTATGGAAAAAAGAACAAATTTCATCCGGAGATAGGAAAAACCTGTTGTTTTCTCTCATTGAAATTGCCGGATATTTATGGCAACAAAAACGCGATGCGTATGCATTGGAAATTTTTAAAAATATCCTCTCTATGACAGTAGATAAAGATGAAGTTTGGGAAGAAATCTTAAACTTCATTAACATTGCTTATCAAAAAGCGGAAGCTATGCAAGACATCTCTAGGTTATGCCTACTCGATGAATTTATTTTCAATCATAGACTTCCCCCTCTTCTCCGAAATCTTTCTTCTGAAGATATAGCCAACTTAATTGCGGATGCGGAGTATTTTTACATGCATCAGAAAAACGAAAAAGCTATGATGTCTTGCAACTGGCTTTCAAAAGTTTATCCGAATAATGAAGATATTATTCGATTAACCGGACTTTGCTTAGTTAAACAAAAGTATTACAAAGAAGCATTAAATTATTTTGAAAAACTTTCTTATGAAAAAAAAGATACAAGAGTTATTCATGCCATTTCAATATGTATGGATGAATTATCCTTAAGAGAGTTATGAAATAATGAACCTATCGGATTTGGAATTTCTTCCTGCATCGATTTTGAATTCTCCTTTACTAACTACATTAATCGATCAAGAAATTATTACAAATCAAGACATATTATTTGCTTATTCTTTGTTAAAAGATCATCCTCATCAAAGTTCAAGTTTTTTTTTTCTTGTTTATCTATCGGTTCTTCACAGAAACGGGCATTCTTGTTTGTCTCTTGAAGAAACGGATGATCAATCCATCGGTTCTCTATTAGGGGAAAAACAAATAAAAAGGGGAGTTCAAGATCTTCCGGAGATTATCAAAAAACAGCACCTCTATATTTCTTATCCATTTGTATTTTTAAAGAAAATATATGAACTTGAAAAACAAACTCTAAATAATATTAAAACCATTATTCAACTATCTCCGGAACCTCATATTAACAATCACTCTCTCCCGGATTATCTTACGGATGAACAGAAACATGTTATCGATTCTGTTTTACGGAATTCGATAAGCTTTATTTATGGAGGGCCGGGAACAGGAAAAACTTTCGTTGTTATTGAAATCATAACCCAATTCCTCGAAGAACATCCGTCAGCAAAGATTATCGTGGCATGTCCAACAGGAAAATCAACTTCAAACATCAAACAATTACTAACCAACCGTCAATCGGTTACCAATGCCGACATATTAGTCAGAACTATACATTCTCTAATTACTCCGGATAAAAACAAACTTTTGCTTAATGCGGATCTAATCATCATCGATGAAGCGTCGATGATTAGTTTAGATCTCATTAATCTCTTACTGAATTATATACCTAATAAAAAACGACTTATATTAACCGGAGATCCCAATCAACTTTCTCCTATAGGCGTAGGTAACATCTTTTTTGATTTAATAAAATTATTTCCTCAGCTCAGCTATCGCTTGAATATTAATCAAAGAACATCTTGTTCGTTAATACAGGAATTGGCTTATAAAATTTTGATTCGAGAAACGATAGAAACCTTGCCTTTACCTAATCAGAAAATATTTTTAGAAAAAGTTTTTACAAAATTTAGGGAGTCGGAACCAGGTACTTTTTGTGTTCTCACTCCCTTAAAACAAGGATACTGGGGTACGGAATTTTTGAATAAAAAACTATATGAACTTTTTTCACAAAAAATTCCTTCGGGATTTCCTATTCCTATTATAATTACTGAAAATTTGCCTAATCTGGATATTTATAACGGTGATACAGGAATTTTATGCATAAAGGACAATTCTATCCGGATAGGGAAAAGATTATTTTCTTCACAATTATTGGAAGATAAATTTTCCCTAAACTATGTGACATCGGTCCATAAAAGCCAAGGAAGCGAATATGAAAATGTCCTATTAATTCTTCCTCAAGGATCCGAAAATTTTTCCTCAGATCTTATCTATACCGGAATTACTAGAGCTAAAAAAACAATCGAGATATGGTCTCACTCTTCAATGATAGACCTTATGATAAAAAAAGAACCCAGAAAAAAATCCGGGTTCTCATACAAAATTCATGGTTAAAATAAACCAAAATCAACCCAAACATCTTCTGACAAGGTTCAAGACACTGGAGAACAGAATCAATACGGAACCGATCAGCATCCCTATAGGTCCTCCTAGAATAATTAAACCATAATCAACAAAGGTTGCCACAATATCGATCACATCACATAAAAATCCAAAAATAAGACTTCTCATCTCTTTCCTGGACTCTAAAGAATCGGAATTATAATTTTTAAGTCCTTTATGTACCGCTACCGCGCCACTTGCAGCTGAAAATGCGTCGGAAACCGCAAAGCCGAAACAAGCGACACTCAAAGGCCCGCCACCTATTATTTGAGCATGTTTACCCAAATCAACAAGTTGATGATTATGTAAAAAGGAAGCCGCCGAACAGGTTCTGGCAACCATTAAGGATACATCACTGGCAATGTCTATAGGACATCTCCAAATCTTTTTATTCGCGTCACCCGTTAACGTCTCTCGTGGTTTATACAAAAATTCTCCGTTATGTCCGGTTTCCCAGAACATTTGACCCGACAAAAATCTAGACCACAAACCTACCGCTCTGACAGCTCCAATTCCCCCATTTGTTACGGATAACATACTATTAACGGTATTTATTCGCCTGTCATGAGGACTATCGGAGAAATCAAGCTTCGCCATACTCATAGCATTAGATAAAACTCCACAAGTTGCGGCTGCTACGGAGGCTGTATCCGAAATCAATCCCAAACAACCGTCAGCATTTCTGATCCAATTCCCGAATCTTGAAACGGCATGTTCAAAAGAGGCAGGAGATCGCCTAACCCCCATTCCACAAGCTAAAGAAGAAATAAATAAAGCCATATTATCACTGCCAATCTTTTAAATTTTTGAAGAAAGCCTTGACTTCAACCTGGAGGACTTATTCAACTTAAACACCCCTCTTTTAACACATTTATCCAAAACGGAATACACATCATTCAATCCTGAATTAACCAAAACCGAATCACCCGAACTCAAAGAAGTCTCGAATTTTTTAATTACCGTCTTAACTTTGGATTTAAAAGATTGATTAATGAGACGCTTCTTTGCCGAAGTAATCACTCTTTTTTCTGCACTAGGACGCTTTTGCTTACCTTTAACGGCTACAACTTTTTTCATTATTCCCCACCATACAACCTAAAACTTCATAAACAACCGAAGACGTTTCTAAAAAATAACGCATTCAAATTCAATTCGAAAAATGATAACCGAAAACTAAAAAAAAAAAAACTAAAAACCTTAGAGATGTAATAAAAAACTAAAAAATCTATATTAAATACAAGATGCCGAGAACCGGAAAGAAATCGTCGAATGAAACAAACTTCGTTAAATAAAGAATCATCGTCATTTATAAAAAATCGATTGATACGGCCGAATATAATCATCCTTATACTATCGGTAACTACAATAACTACAATTTACCTGTTATCGAACAAAAGCGAAACCGCATATTTAAAAATTATACTTTATATACAAATATTTTTTTGTCTTTTTTGGTTTTTTAAAAACGATTTACTTCGAAAAAGAGGAAATAATAAAACCACTTTAGTTAAAAACCGTTTTTTAAAAAAAAAATCCCTCAAACAACAATTAAAAACAAAATCGAAGGATTTTGATACTTTAAAAGAAATTTTTCAAAAAAATCAAATACAATTCAAGGAACAGTTTTCTTATATTCAAAATAATTGCATTCGATTACAAAACGAAAACCATCAAATAAAAATAAAACTTCATCAAATTTTAGAAGAATCTCAAAAAAAAGATATTGTTATAAAATTTTTGAAACAAGAGCAAAGGGAAAGCAAGGAAAATCATGAAGGCATTTTAAAAGAATTAAAACAAGAAAACGAAAATATTTTATCTTTACTCAAAGAACATCGAATCACTCAAAAAGAACAAAGGGGAATCATCAATCAAAAATCCTCGTATATTCTTAAATTGGAAAATAAAATACGCGATTTAATTACGGAAATCAAAAATTTATTAACTATTGATCTTCCCAAAACACCGGCTTCTCATCAAGGGACGGACATTTTAAAAGTGTTAACGGAAAAAGCCGAGAATTTAGAGTTCGGAAACGATTTTAGATATGATGTTCATACATTTTGCATTCCACCTAATCAATATTCTCCGAATATCAGAGAATTTTTCGATATATTAAGAAATGAAAATTCATTTATTCTTTTCGTTTACTCTCTTAAAGAAAAAAACTGTATTTTTTCAAATTCTTTATTTAAAACTTGGATCGGCTTTTCTCATAACGTTTTTTTTAAAAAAAAACACGATTTTTTGTTGGACAACGGCAATGAATGGATTAAAGACATCGAATGCTCTCAATCCAAAGAAAACATCGGCAAAGTTTCGATAAAAACCGCCCTTCAAAAACGTACCGATTTCTATTATTGTAATCGTAAGATACGTAAAGGGCCTTTAAACGAACACACTATAGGCATCCTAACTCTTCAAGAGAAATAAAATTATCTAGATTTGCTATAACATATTCGTTAAAATTCGAAGATATCTTTCTAAGATCCGTTATATTTTTGGCCACACCTTTAAGAATCAAAAAATGAATATAATATATGACAGCTGAATCAACACTTCTCGAACCCACTCCTTCGGAAGAAGAATTTCCTAAAAAAATGGAAGAATTGGTTGCTCTTGCAAAAGAGCAGGGTTTTATCACATATGAAGAAATTAATGAAATTCTTCCTATGAGTTTCGATACACCTGAACAAATCGATCAAGTTTTGATTTTTTTAACCGGAATGGATGTTCAGGTTCTCAACCAAGTCGATGTCGAAAGACAAAAAGAAAGAAAAAAGGAAGCTAAAGATTTAGAAAATCTCACTAAAAGAACTGAAGGTACCCCGGACGATCCCGTTAGGATGTATTTGAAAGAAATGGGCGCTGTCCCTCTTTTGACTCGTGAAGAAGAGGTCGAGATATCTAAAAGAATAGAAAAAGCACAAATTCAAATTGAAAGAATTATCTTAAGATTTCGTTATTCTAACAAAGAAACCATCTCTATTGCTTACTATCTCACGACAGGGAAAGAAAGGTTTGATAAAATTATTTCCGAGAAAGAAGTAGAAGACAAAACCGGGTTTCTGAAATTGTTGCCTAAGCTAGTCTCTCTTTTGAAAGAAGAAGATGATTTCCTGGAAACAATTCTTTTAAAAATAAAAAATGACAACCCTTCTAAACAAGAACTGGTAGGTCTTAACGAAGAGCTCGAAAAATGCCGGATTCGAACGCAAGCTTATCTAAGATGTTTTCATTTCAGACATAATATTACCGAGGATTTCGGTGAAGTCGTCTTTAAAGCCTACGATTCTTTTATAGAATTGGAAAAAGAAATTAATGATTTAAAGATCAGAGCAGAGAGAAATAAATTTGCGGCAGCCAAACTCGCAGCAGCCAAAAGAAAATTACATAAACGAGAAATTGCGGCAGGAAGAACTTTAGAAGAGTTTAAGAAAGACGTCCGAATGTTGCAAAGATGGATGGATAAAAGCCAGGAAGCCAAACGAGAAATGGTGGAATCAAACTTAAGGCTCGTTATCTCAATAGCTAAAAAATATACTAATAGAGGGTTGTCTTTTCTTGATCTTATCCAGGAAGGTAATATGGGGTTGATGAAAGCAGTTGAGAAATTTGAATACCGTAGGGGATATAAGTTTTCGACGTACGCTACTTGGTGGATTCGTCAAGCAGTAACAAGAGCGATTGCCGATCAAGCCAGAACAATCCGTATTCCCGTGCATATGATTGAAACCATCAATAAGGTCCTTAGGGGCGCTAAAAAACTTATGATGGAAACCGGGAAAGAACCAACTCCTGAGGAATTAGCAGAGGAATTGGGTTTAACTCCTGAAAGAGTAAGAGAGATTTATAAAATTGCTCAGCATCCGATTTCTTTACAAGCAGAGGTCGGTGAAGGCGGAGAAAGTTCTTTCGGAGACTTCTTGGAAGATACCGGAGCAGAATCGCCTGCAGAAGCTACCGGATACTCCATGCTTAAAGACAAGATGAAAGAAGTCTTAAAAACTCTGACTGAAAGAGAAAGATTCGTTTTGATTCACCGCTTCGGATTAATGGATGGGAAACCTAAAACTTTGGAAGAGGTTGGTTCCACTTTCAACGTAACGAGAGAACGTATTAGACAAATAGAAGCAAAAGCCTTAAGAAAAATGCGACATCCTATCCGTTCGAAGCAGTTGATGGCATTTCTCGATCTTTTGGAAGAAGAAGAAAAATCCGTAAAAAAGACTCCTTCTTCTAAGAGTAAATAACAAATTCGGATAAGTAGGCTTGATTTACTTTATCACGAACGACGTTATCTTGGCTCAATACATCTGATTCGAATACGTAACATTTTTTATTAAGATAATCGTCCGTATCTCGAGATTATTCTATAAAGACGAATAGGATGGAGACATTTTAAATACGAGTCTCAGCAAATTTTTCTAAGCGCTTTTCTTTCAATCTCAGAAAGTGCTATAAAACACTAAAAAATTCTTGAAAATCGAGCAAATTGAATAAATCGGTTTATGACTTTGCATTTAGACCGTTCAAATAAATCCAACGAGCTATGGAATCAAGGACAACTGCAGCCAAAGCAGGATCACTTGTGGTTTTCGTTCCGTGGCCTACAACATCGAATAAAAACTCTTTGGGAAGATTTTTATCGATAACCGCAAATTGATATCCACAGAAAGGTTGATTCGAAACGAATATCGCCTTACAAGGCTTGGGATCTCGTTCTAACCAAGCAATAATAGTATCTTCCGTGTTGGGTCGTTTTAAGACATCCCCATTCACTTTCATAGGAGCGGAAACAAAAACGACGGGAAGCTTATGCATTTCCTTAGGTAGATGGGCTTCTTTCCAAATAACGCAAGCTGCTTGAGATTCATTATTGCAGCACTCTGTTAAATCATCGACTCGCGGATCAAGAGGTCTGTCTCCCGTAAGCCACACAACCTCATTGAAACGAACTCCTTCATTCTCCCAAAGTTGTTTGAGATATTTGAGTCGCATCGACATTCGAGAAGTTGTAGCTCCTAAAATAAAAGCTTTGTCGTATGACTTGTCAAGAGGTTTCCATGAAGAAAAAAACCCTTGTTTTTTAGCCCAATCCAAAACAAAAAGTCTCTGATCTTCAGAAAGTTCTTTAACATCCCACCTTTCTTGATTAGGCTTACGCAACCACATTCTCTGGGTTGCAGCAATAATATCCTCATCTTTCGGTATATTCAAAGCAAAGGTGAGTTCCGAAAACGCTTGCGGATCGATTTTCCTCTCCTGAATCGAAGAAGCAAAGCTTACGGAACACAAACAAATGGCAATTAAAAAAAACCATTTTTTCATAACGACAAACAAAAGCCGACTAAAAAGATAATAAATCAGATACAACACGTTTATTCTCTTCTATTTTTCCGATTTCACCAAGAAACTACCGATATCAGAACAAAAATACGATCCTAAAAGAAAAAATCTGGATGAGAGGATTTGAACCTCCGCCCCCTTGCACCCCATGCAAGTGCGCTACCAGTCTGCGCTACACCCAGTTAACCTAATTAAAGACTCGCTATTCCTTCAAAATGAAAATTACATTTTTTGAATTCTTCAACTCCGATTTTAGCGCATATATCGATTATAGTCTCCAATGAATCGACAGAAGACAGATCTGCGGAATTGATATCTACGGAAATGGAAGCAGAAAAAACAGCCCCTCCTCTTTCCCCTTTAACTTTGAAATTAACGAAAATACCGTGTTTGTTTTTCTCTATATTTTTAAAACGAACGAGACTGTTTTCCATAAGATCTTTCATAAATTCTTCAATATAAAATCCGAGAGTCCAAAGCTAACACATGCGCAAACTTACGTTCAATACAGAATTTCGAAAGAAATTATTTCGAAAGTCCCTTGGCTTCTTGGTGTATACGCCCCAAATCTTCTCTTTCATAGTTTACGAATTTAAAAAAATGTTCAAACAACGGTTGACGCTTGATAACCTCAGAAGCCATTTCCTGAGCAATATGTCTATAGTTAGTATGACCTTGAGGCATTGATCGAAGTTCACATAACCACTGTAAACTACGTAAATTGATATGAAATATCCAACGAATATTATAAGCCATTGGAACTATATACTGGGATTCTTCAGGAAAATCTTCGGACATCAATTCATAGGCCTCTCTTGCCTCATCCATAACCTTCCTATAAGTTTTTTCCATTGGAGTATCCAAAAGTTCTTCAGGAAAGAAATAACCGTGATTAGCCGTTAGAAGTTGCCTTTCCTGAGTTAAAATTCTATGTCTTTGAAGATCTCGATAAGCTCCGAAGTCGGCAAGAATATCAAAACCGAATTCACAGCACTCCAATCCTCTAGGAGATTTATGCCGACGATTTTCTCTTAAAGAAGAAGCAGCTTCAAAAATTTCAGTAAGCTTATCCTTGGGAAGATTCTCGCAAAACTCAATTAAATATTCATAAGGATGATCGGAATAGGGGAATAAAAGGGCTGCGGCAGTTTTATATACGCCTTTAGGATCGTCATAAACCAGTTTCACGGAAAATTTATTGGATTTATCTCTTTGGTTAAGACCTTGGTAACGAACGATATTTTTTAATTGTTCTTTCATTGTCTGGAAAAATAAAATGATCCCTTGATGATGTTTATGATGCGGTTCCGCTCTGACAACGAATGACGGAATAATACATCTCAATGCTTCCAGCGATTGCAATCCCAAGTCTTTAACTTCGGAAAGATCACTACTCAACATTTTATGAACCAATGTTTGCCAAAATCTCCCGTTTCCGAAAAATCCCAAATTAGTCAGAGTAGACGCAGGCAATAAACCTCTTAGACAATCCAAAACTTTTGCTCTAATGGAGGTCTTATAAGCAACGCTTGAAACATCTGCCGGTTTGGTATAACACTTTTCAAAAAAAGAGATCACTTGCGGTATAAGCTTGGAATAAGCATCGAAAAGACTATCGCAAACCTTCAAAAACACATCTTTAAAGGCCGAGGTCATGATAACAGGGTCTCGATAGTATAAATAGACCCCGTTTACTTTTTGATCAAAATAAACGTATCTAGTGGACTTTTCAAGAGGCGATCCTCCGATTCTTGCGTCTTCTAAAATTTTTGCAGCAAGAACCGACACACCTTCCATAGCCAGATGTGCCCCCCCCAATTCTCCAATTGAATCGTCTCCGAAACTATCCAAAACTCTTTCATAGAAGGAAGAAGCTTTTTTTAGTGAGTCTTCACTGATCTTCAAACAATCATCGGCATTAAAGGAATTGACTTCTTCATTTTCGATAAACTCTTTTAATAACAAACTTCTTAAACCTAATACCGATCTCGAATATCTGGAAAACAATGCTCCTTTAACAACTTCCGGAAGGTTTTTTATACCGAAAACATTTTTATCCAAATTGGTTACGAATAGAGACAATAATTCTTTTTGCCTATCCGAAAACTCTTCATTCAAAAAAGACATTACGAAACCTCAATGCGTTAGAAATTGTGGAAAATCAGTTTATAAAACTTTTAAAGTAATGTTAAAAGTTCTTTCACAAATATGTCGAATACGAAAAAATTGACTTTTCTTCAGAAGTTTTTACAACTTTTGAACCGAATTGGACAATGTTTTTCAGAGAAAAAACATTAGTTTTGATGTTTTCCACAAGAAAAGAAGAAGAAGAAAATATATACTTCTAAAAATCTATTCTTTCTTATTTCAAATGTTTAATAAAACCGGGTTAAACATGACGAAAACTTGTAATTTAAACATCTTTTAACTTCGAACCCCTTTTAATAGGAGATAGTTATGACTGTTTTAGATATGAAAAAACGTCCCAGAAGAAATAGAAAAACCCAAGCAATTAGAAATTTAGTAAAAGAAACGGTTTTAAGTATTGAGGATTTGATCTGTCCTTTTTTCGTATCCGAAGGACAATTCGTTAAACAACCGATTAAAAGTATGCCGGGAGTTTACAAGTGGAGTCCTGATTTTTTGTTGAAAGAAGTTGAAAAACTTTTGGAATCAGGGATTTATTCCGTTATTCTTTTTCCTGTTATCAATAAAGAAAATAAAGACATTTACGGTTCCTTTGCCGTCAATCCGAATGGAATTTTTTGTCAAACGATTAAAATTTTAAAATCCGAATTTCCGGAATTATGTGTGATTACGGATGTTGCCTTGGATCCATACACTATTCATGGACATGATGGAATTATTGATGACAAGGGATGTGTGTTGAATGATGAATCGGTACGATTTTTAGGTGAGGTTGCTCTTTTACATGCCGAAATGGGAGCCGATATTGTAGCTCCCAGTGATATGATGGACGGAAGAATCGGCTATATCCGAGCTAAATTGGATAGGAGTAACTTTCAAAACGTATCGATAATGTCGTATAGCGTTAAGTATGCTTCTTCTTTATATAGTCCTTTCAGGGATGCTTTATCGTCTCATGTTTCCATTGGTAATAAAAATGAATATCAAATAAAACCTGAAAACGTAAGAGAAGCTTTATCCGAAATTGTCTTAGACGATTCCGAAGGAGCGGACATCCTGATTATAAAACCCGCATCTTTTTATCTCGACGTAATTTACAGAAGTAAACAAGAAAGTTTTTTGCCGATAGCAGCTTTTCAGGTAAGCGGAGAATATTCCATGATTGTCGCCGCAGCTCAAAATGGTTGGTTGGATAAAGATAAAGTTTTTTATGAATCACTGATAGGGATGAAAAGAGCCGGAGCGGATATGATTATAACGTATGCGGCTCCTTATGTTATTAAAATCATAAAAGACATTCAAGGGTGATGTTCTTTAGAGAACAATCAACTTTCTTTAGACAGAAAGTCTTCTATTCCGTGTCTGACTATATCAATCAATTCGTTTTTCGATGGACAAACGAATGTGGAGAGAGCAAAGTCTTCGGGAACGACTTCCAGAAAACCGAAGCGAATGGCCTGATCGTAATTTTCCGTAAGTATCGATTTAATTAAAGGAATGACCGGAATTTTCATAGGCATAAAGCGATCGTATAAGTCCGCTTCAATGAAGTTTCTCTTTTCTCCATGCATATTGGTCGTGAAAGAGCAAGGGGTTTTGGAGCCGTGAAAAAGTTTATATAAGTAAGTGTTTGTTAAGGTGAATTTATTTAATCCCAACCGCATAAAATAAAACGATTCTCTTTTCGATTCGATAGAAAAACAACAAACATTCATATCTCTGAATCCTAAAAATTCTTTGTCCGGATGACGAAGTTTTCGTCCCGTCAAAGGCGAACCGGAAATAATCGTATAGTCGGAGGATGAATATTTCGAAGAAATTACATCCTTAACTCCGATTCCGGAGGGAACTTTTACGAAAAATCTGTCTTCGGGAGCTAATGCCGAACCTCCGACACCGATGATTTTTTTATTTAAATATCTGTCTTTTAAAGCGTTATAACCGATTGCGATTAAATCGTAAAAGTTAAGAATCCAAGTTGAATCGGATAATTTTTTTATCGGTGATATCTTACTGATATGTAGTGACGGTTCTCCGGAAGGATAGGGGCCTTCAATTTCATGCAACATACACATTCTTTTAACGGTCGGAGAAACAAAACGTTCGTTTTGTTTTCGATATACCAAATGCGGTTTGTGTGGAATCAGATGAGAAACGATCTCAATTCCTTGTTCCACAATCGAACAAATCTCATCCTTTAATCCCAAACCTTCCGTTTGCAAAATATAATCGGGATAAAAGGGAGAGTTTTCGGAAAAATTTATAAAAATATTCCGAGGAAGGTTATAAGGTGTAGCAGGTAAGTTAAAAGGTCTTGTCGAAAAGTGAGAAAACAGACCTCTGGAAGATAAGAAATCAATAACCTTATCTTTATCCAACTCCTTGTCAAGAGGTGGGTGGAAAAAAAAGCTTTCTTCGGAAGCCGTTCCGATTACTACGGTTAAAGGAACCCTTCTTACTCCTCGTTCTATTGCAACGACATATCCGGTTCCCGAGGAAGTTAGAAACGTCCCCGGGAATGAAGAATATTCGGCAATCGGTTCTCCGGTTTTTATGAATTGACCTTCTTTGACTAAAATTTTCAATCGTTGAAAAGAAGAAAAAGGACTTAAATCGATCCCGATGGTTGTAACTCCGGTGATTTCTTTAGTCAAGACATCAGGACAACCTTCTATCGGTATATCAAACCCTTTTTTAATTTTAAGCTTCATTGAAAACGGATTTACCTAGACGAACGCATATCGCCAATATTACATGGGAATCCAATTTCTTTTCTTACTCTTTTTTGTAGACTTTTCTTTTTTGCCTGGAGCAGTGATTTTCGATGTCCCAAGCTCCTGATCGATTTGTTTCAAAAGTTCTTCGGTTTCTTTTTTATAAGAATCGCAAGCTGTTTTGACGTTTTGGAGAGCCAACCATTCTTCCGGAGAAAAATTATCGGCGTTTTGTATGTATGTTTCCATTTGATCCTGAGACATACCCGTTTTTTTTAATATTTCGGAGGTTCTTTGATCAAGCTCTTCTATCTTTTCTTGAGTTTTTTGAATGATCAGATCGAAATCCATAGGATTATTCGGATCGAATTGCAGAGAGTCTTGAAGGGATGTATCAAAATCTATTTTATAAATACTCAATATTTGTTTTATCGAGTCGAGGATTTTTTGTTCATTTCTATTTTTCATAATAAAATACCGTTTCTTTTGTATTTTAAAATAAAAAATATTTTTTTTTAATCTGTAGTTGATCTTTTTTATTTGGATTTGTATTTTGTCTTCCAAAAACTTGGATTGTTTGTGGATTACTTAGAGAAATTTCAATCACTTATAAAAGAGGAACAGTATTCTTCTTTCATGTCTATTTGGGATGAGTTTTGTCTCAATGATGTAGTGGATGCTGAAGAAGTTGTGAAAGTTTTAGAAATGGTTAAGGGTTCTCCTCTGGCGGCTGTTTTTGGACAAGTCGTTGATACCGTACTACCTTTATGGGAAGTGGTTGCGGAAGGGCCTTCGAAAGATAATATTTTGCGACTTATATTGGATTTGCAAGTCGATAATTCAAAACTTTTTTATGATTTGTCTTATAATTTTCTAAAAGAAAAATATGAACGGGAAGAATATTTTCAAGAATCGTTAAAGCTGATTGGTTTAAGAGAAGGAGGAGAGTTTAAGGGAGCTATCAGTAACTACGAATTACTTAACCACTTAAAACCCGGAAAATTCGTATTTCATTTAAGAGGTTGGGGAGTAGGAGAAGTTATGGAGGCTTCATTTACTCAGAAAAGAGCCCTTATTGAATTTGAAGGTGTATTTTCGTTGAAAGAAGTTTCTTTCGAGAGTGCGTTTAAAACTTTGATTCCTTTAAATGAGGGACATTTTCTTTCTCGAAGATTCGGAGATCCTGATTCTTTGGAGTCTTTGGCGAAACGGGATCCTGTTGGGGTTATTATTATGATGCTCAAAGATTTAGGTATTAAAACATCTTCGGAAATTAAAAACGAATTGTTGGATTTGGTAATTCCGGAAGCAGAATGGAGTAAATGGTGGCAATCAGCGAGAAGTAAATTAAAAAAAGACTCGAGAGTCATTTATCCCGATAATTTGAAAGATCCATTTGTCTTACGTGTAGGAAGTTGTTCTCGTGTAGAGCGACTTAAAAAAGAGCATTCCGAAAATCTGACCAATAAGGAAAAAATCATATCCGTATATAATTTTCTGAGAGACTTTCCTCAAGAAGTTAAAAGAAAAGATTGTGAGGAATATTTAATATCGGTTTTGGAGGACATTGTTTCTTTAGATAATTGCGATCCGATAGATCGCTTACAGTGTCTGATTATTTTAAATGATTTTTTGTCGATTGATAAAGAATCGGTAGTTAAAGAATATGTTTGTTCTTC
Organism: Victivallaceae bacterium; assembly: GCA_036659455.1. Lineage (NCBI taxonomy): Bacteria > Pseudomonadati > Lentisphaerota > Lentisphaeria > Victivallales > Victivallaceae > Victivallaceae bacterium. Next base: position 707,445 of record JAVXCN010000001.1, on the reverse strand, counting down.
AAAGATCGAAGATGTAATGGATTCCATATACGTTTTGGGTTTGAAGCGCAGTTTTTTAGAGTTAATAAAAAAACATCTGAAAGAATGGAATCGTGTTTTTTTAAGTTTATTTCTTTGTAATAATATATCCAATATTCGGGGATACCTTTTTAAAGAGTTGAAAGAGTCCGAGTTCGGAGACATTTTATTAAGAGAGATTATAACTGAGCTTCCCGGTAAAGCGTCTTGTTATCCTGAAGCATTTATTTGGGTTTTACAAAAGCTGTTTATGAAAGAAGACGGCTTGTTTTCACCTGATGATTTATCCATCAGAAGGGATTTTCTTGAGGCTTCTTTTGTTTTGTTACATTTCCTTTCCGAAAACGTTTCCGATAAAGATTATCAAAAGAAACTTTATCAGTTTTTGGTTGGAAAAAAGTATCTTTTACTCAGAGAGTTTATTAAGTCGGCTTCGGTTGATTTTTTAAGAGAATTGATTTTACTCTCAACTAAATGTCCTCAATTTTCCCAAGAAGATTTAAGTATTCTGCAAAGTTTAACCGAAGTCGTCCAACCTAGTCTAAAGTCTTCTAAAACAGTTAAAAATGACGACGACATTTTTTGGAGTACACAAGGCAGTTATTGTAAGATGAGAGAAAAACTCAACTCTCTTGCAGGAAAGGAAATGGTTGAAAATGCCAGAGAAATAGAGGCTGCAAGGGCTTTAGGGGATTTAAGAGAGAATTCCGAATACAAATTTGCTCTTGAGAAACGAGCCAGGATTCAAAATGAAATCAAAGTTTTGTCTGAAGAATTAGGACGAGCTAGAATTTTAACTGCCGTAGATATAAGCGATTCGGAAGTAGGAATTGGATGTGTCGTTGAGGTTGTTGATGATACTGGAGGAATTGTTTGTTATACGATATTGGGACCATGGGAAGCCGATCCCGAAAAGAATATTCTTTCTTTGAAATCGAGATTTACCGAACAAATGGTTGGATTGAAAGAACAACAACGTTTTAGTTTTCATGATAAAGAATTTTTAATCCAAAAGATATTCAAAGCTGAAATCTAGAATGGAGTGTAACGGGATCGAACCGTTCACCTCAACAATGCCATTGTTGCGCTCTACCGACTGAGCTAACACCCCTAAAACGACTGGAGAATTTTATTTTGTATTTGTTTTTGAGTCAACGGGATGTTTTATATCTTTAAAAATTTTTAGGGAGAGTTAATATTTTATGGGTTCTTTATCAAAAAATCGCTTAGGTGTTTTTAATAATCTTCCTGTGTTTCCTCCGGATTCTATTTTAGGTCTTCAGAGCGAATTTCGTAATGATCCGTCTTCCGTAAAAGTCAATCTTTCAATCGGAGTTTATATTGATGAGAGCACGGGAAAAGTTTTCGGAAGTAAGGGTGTCAAAAAAGCGGAAACCGAATTGCTTACAAGTGAATTAAATAAGGAATATTTGGGAATAGCCGGGGATCGTGATTATATTGCCGTTATGAAATCTTTGGTTTTCGGAGACACCGTTAATCATGATCATATATACGGAATGCAAACCGTAGGCGGAACGGGAGCTCTTTGTTTAGGAGCAAAATTAATCAAAGGGACCGGAGCGATATCGGAAGTTTTTGTGCCGAAGGAAACATGGGATAATCACATAAGAATTTTTTCTCAAGCAGGTTTGAAGGTCTCTTGTTATCCTTATTTGGATTTTGCATCCAAGACTGTTTGCTTTGAAAAAATAATCGACTTTTTTTCCGAAGTGAAAAACAGCTCTTTAGTACTGTTGCACGCATGTTGTCATAATCCTACAGGAACCGATTTTACGGAACAACAGTGGTCGGAATTGGCTCAAGTTTTTAAAGAAAAAGAATTGATACCTTTTTTTGATTTTGCTTATCAAGGATTTGCTAAAAGCTTTTATGAAGATAGGTATGCAGTTGAATTATTTGTAAAACAAATGCCGTTTGTTTTGGTTGCTTCTAGTTTGAGTAAAAATTTTAGTTTGTATGGAGAGCGAATCGGATTTTTAGGAGTTTTCAACCAAGAACGTTGTTATTTGGATAAAGTCGCCTCGTTTTTACAAGAAAAAACTCGAGGAATTTATTCATCGCCGTCCAGAAGAGGTGCTTTTATTATAAAAACGATTATGGAAAATTCGGACTTACGTAAGGCTTGGGAGAATGAATTATCGGAAATGAAACATAATTTAGATAAAAAAAGACGAGTTATCGTTGAAGCTTTAAAATCCGGTTGTGGACAGTCGTTTGATTTTCTCGGTGATCAAGTAGGGTTTTTCGGATACGCTTCCTGGTCTTTTCGACAAGTTGAGTTTTTAAAAAAGGAAAAATCGATTTATGTAGGACCGGGTGGAAGATTTAATCTTGCCGGATTAAATTCGGATAATATCGATTATGTAGCGGAGTCGTTTGGTTTAGTACATGTTTTATAAGCAAAAAATAAAACGAGATCAAAGAAAATATTTGTTTGTTATCGGTATTTGTTTATCCATTATTATCGGAGTAGGAGGAGTTTTCGAAGGAAAAATAAGAAATTTTATTCAGGAAAAAAGGATTTTTTTTTTACGTAAGATTTTTTCGACTCCGATAACTTCTTCGAAAACGATATCTCCGGTTGCTTATGATGAGGAAAATTTTCTTTTAAGAAGAGATTTGGATCATCTTAAAAGAGAATATGCCGGTTTATGCCATTTTTTTTTGTCTGATCATATATCCGCTAAGTTTCAAAGAAACATTGCTACTGCAAAGGTGGTTTATAGAGATCCGTCATTCTGGAATAGTTCTTTTTGGATAGATATTGGTCAAAAAAACGGTTTTGATTTAAAAAAAAACAGTCCTGTAGTTTCGGGAGGATTTTTAGTCGGTCTTGTAGATTATGTTGGTGACAATCAATCCAGAGTACGAATGATTACTGATGCAGGGATCAAACCTTCCGTTTATGTTCCGGGAAAAAGATATAAGGATGCTCTCATGAAGACCTGCGTTTCTTTTTTGATTAGGCATCTTCAAAACATCTCGGATTACGATACTCATAGCTTAGTAAAGGAATTGACTCTTTTAAATGATGAGTGGGACGTCGATTTTTCATTAAAAGAAGATTCGGTAATATTCGGGGTTCTAAATGGTACCGGAAATCCTTTAAGGACGAAATATTCCCGTTTATTGAAGGGCCATGGTTTTTGTCAGGGAAAAAATGATAACGGGCTTTCTTTATCGAAGGGCGATATTTTGGTTACGACCGGATTTGATGGTGTTTTTCCTGAGGGTATTCCCGTAGCTGAAGTTGTTACGGTGATTATGCCTCAGGAAGGGGATTATATTTTGGAATTGGAGGCACAACCTTTGGTTAAGGATCTTGATCTGTTAAACGAAGTTATCGTTCTTCCTCCGGTTAATTTTAATTCAGATGATTTTCCGGATATTCTTGGGGCATCTATAAAGTAACTACTCCTTGACCGTATTTATCTATTCCTCTTAAGAAAATAAAAATAATGCTTTTAAATAAATTTTCTTTATTAAATAGCTCAAGATATTTTTTACAAGCAGTTCTATATATCGCGGCTTGGTAATTTAATAAATTTTCTTCCAGTAGTTTTAGGAGAGCGGATTCATTGTAATTTTCGGAATTTCCTCCGGCATAGGTCATTTTCCAATCAATAGCATAATAATGACCGTTATATTCAAAAAAAACGTCAATGGTTCCCTTCCAGTATTTATTTTTCGAGAATGAGAAATTATCATTATAAAGGTGAAAATCGGCTTCTTTTAAAATTTTGTCTGAAGATATTCGGTTTAATACAATAGTTTCGTTATCGATTATTATCGGTGTGTTAAATACTTTATTTAACATATCTGCAATGTATGACTCATAACCCGATAACGGAGTGTTTTGTAAGAAGGGTGAAATAAAGGAAATGATTTCCGAGGTATTTTCAGGTTGTTTAAAGATAGACCAATTCAGTTTTTCAATGATTTTATGGATGATGGTTCCTGTTTGAGGGCCTAATGGAAGATCGGAAGAATCCGGTTCATGGTGTAGGAATAAACATTCGTCGTTTTCGATTATTTGATGATTTGTTTGTATTACTTGTTTTAAACCCGAAAAAGATAAAATTATCGGCTCTTCCCAAATGGGTATATCAAATGTGCCGGGGGGGATAAGTTTGGTTTCGGAAGACACTGAGGAATCCTTTATCGGACTTTCATTGGTAAAGAAAGCAAATGGAGATTTTTCTTGTTCGGCAAGTTTTTCTATAGAGATTTTCGTATTTTTTTCGATTTCAAATAAAAGTCGAGAGATTGGAGTAGCGGGTTGTCCTTCATTGATGGATTCATAAGATTTTAGTGTAAGTGGAATAAAAAGGTATTTTTTGGCACGGGTTAATGCAACATAAGTCAATCTGGATTTTTCGGCGTTTTCTTCCATTCGGTCTGAAGATGTTTGTCGGGTGCCATAATCCAAACCGGGAACGAAAACCGCATCGTATTCCAATCCTTTTGAGGCATGAATAGTCAACAAATGTACCGCATCCAATTCGGAATCTCCGGTCTGATTTATTTCATCAAGATTTTGATTTCCGGAATTTTTTAATATTTGTAAGTAGATCAAATATGATTCTACGCAATGTACTTTTTTGTTCAGAAGTTCACATAAATGTGAAAGATCTTCATAAAATGAATGATGAATGTTTTGAAGGATTTTCGGTCCACGGCGTCGCACTATTTCTTTGAATAAGGCTAGAATTCCTTTGTTTATTAAAATTTTTCGGAAAGAAGAAAATAATTCAAGATAGTAGAATTTGTTTTGTATGAAATCTTCTATGGATAGAAAAAATAACGGAGTACAGAGAGCTTTATACAACTTTCCCTCATCATGAGGTGAATAAATACTTGCTAAGAGAGAAAATAGGGCCTCGAACGCAAGAGATTTTGTTATTGATTTTCCTGAAAATACGGTAGTGGGTAAACAAGAAGAAATTCTTATAAATCGTTCTATTTGTTTTTTGTCTCTAAATAAGACGGCTATTTTTTTTAAAGGAATGTTTTTTTGTGTGTTTAATTTTTTTATTTCAAAACATATTCTTTTAAAAACATTCGTTTCATTTTGATCTACTATAATTTGACAAGGTTTTTCCTTTGATGGATCCTCGGCAGAATTCGGAGGATTTTCAATAGAAGTATACGGTATGTATCCCCCTGTTTTCGGTAGAGTCATGAGTGAAGCAGCGTATGTAAAAAAGAAATTTAAGCAATCGGTTAATCGTGGGATAGATCGATAACTGACATTTAAGGAAGACGTTTTTCCTTTGGTTTCAAAAAATGTTTTAGCTTTAGCATAAGTATAGACGTCTGCGTTCCTGAATCCGTAGATGGCTTGTTTAGGATCTCCTATAAGAAAAATGTTTTTTGGGGGAGAGAGTCCTATGTAAAGAGTAGAAAAAATTTTCCATTGTAAAATGTCGGTATCTTGGAATTCATCAATCATAACACATGTAAAATCGTCTCGAATTTTTTGAGCGATTTGGGGTTGTGTTGTGATTAAACATTCCGTAAGTATTAATTGATCGTTGATACTTAAATGAAGATCACTGTTTTCGATATGAATTTTTATATCATAAACTATTAATTCAATAATTATTTCCAAATTCAAGAATTTGGATATCATATTAAAAACATTTAATTGATGTAATCTGTTTAATAAACCCGATAGGGATTTATTCGAAGCGGTTTTTTTTCGATTCGTACAATTTAAACGGCAAATATCGTTCGTTTTCAATAGGGATATGTCGACGTTAGCTAATGATTCCGAAAGTCCTGATAGGCTTTCAAGAAAAAAACTCTTTATTTCTTTCTTAGTGGAGCAAATATCTTTAAAATGCTTGGCATCCGTTTTGAGAAGATCAAATATTTCTTGGGAGCTCAAGAAAGAAAATTCATTTTTGATTTTGAGAAAGCTGTTGTGTAAGGGTTCCCTGGTATTATCGGTAGATGAAGTTTTTGATGGATTTTTGTTTAAAATTTCTTTTAAAATTATTTCCTCTAAAGAATTACTATAATCTCCGTAAGAGAAAGGGTATTTTTGATATAAGAGTTTTAATTGGTTCTTAAGTAAAAGATCTTTGAATTTTTGGTTTTTGAAATATTTTCGGATTTCGTTCTTTAATTTGTCGTACTCATTACCGACGTGGTCATGGAGTATCTGCCCAGGTAGATACTTTCTTAAAACTTTTGAACAGAACCCGTGAATAGTAAAGATAGCATTGTCTTGAAAATTGTTAATTGCTGTTTTTAAACGACGACAAATATTTTTTCGATTGTCAATCCGATTTACATTATCATTAAGCAAATTGAGAAGATAATCCGGTAAATCCTTGTATGTATTGCTTTCGGTAATCAAAGAAAGCATATTCTTTAAATTCGAAAAAATTCTTTCTTGTAAATCCTGGGTTGCTTTCTTAGTAAAAGTCACGACTAAGATTTTATCTACATCAATATTGTGTTCAACAACATATCTGAGATAAAGATGTTCAATTGTGAATGTTTTTCCGGTGCCCGCTGAAGCTTCCAGAAAATTTTCTCCGAGAATTTGGGTTTGAGCCGAAAGGATGTCAAAAGTCATGTTTTTATGGAACTAGGTTAAATATATCAAAAGCCGTCTGTTTCCAATATTGCAATATTTGCGTGGCAGAGGGATATTGTCGAAAATTCAAAATCCAGAAATTGAGGTCATCGCATCTTAGTCGATCGATGTAATCATGAATTGTTTTAGTTAATTTTTCTTCATCTCCGGATAAGATTGCCGGAACCCATTCGATTAATAAAGGAGAAGGATGATTCTTCGTTAAATAGTAATAACGAACAATGTTCTCCAGTTTTATTCGAGCATCTTCAGGGGTTAAAGATAATTCGGTAAGGGTTAAGGATTCCGATTCGTCTTTAAAAAATAAACTTCCTTTTGAAATTTTCAAAAACCTTAAAATTATTATTTCGATATATTCTTGTATTGGATACAAATCTTTAGATTTAAGTTTTCCCGGATAGTAGAGTCCTTCAGAAGAAATTCCTTTAATTTCGCCGCAAATTTTTATTTTCTCGCCATTCAAAATAATCTCTATAGGAGGATTTTGTGTTTTAATAATAGAATTTTGTTTTACGGCTGCTTCCGAAAATACGACAGTTCTATAAGGTAGTGAGGAATCGTTCAAAAATTTATCTAAAATATTTTTTTCACTCTCTGCTTGTTCTTCAAAAAAAGATTTCGAATAAACACATAAACAAGGCGAAAGCGGTGGATCTCGCTCCTTCAAATATTGCTTTTTTATTTTCCGTTTAAAAGCTGAAGAAGGGTAAAACTTTGGGGTTGGTATTGAAGGGTAGTGATCTTTATAGTTAATACCGTAACGGTGCTTGAAAAAATGATTAATTGGAGAAGATAAACAATTGATAAGATCAACAAAAGAAATAAGTCGTTCGGATGTCACTATATTGTTTTCATGCACTCTCTCATAAGAATGATTTTCGGAAAAAAAATCTTTTCTAATAGTAGGTGACGAAGAATTAAAATTTTCTGCCATTTGAAATCTGGATAAATCATTAATAAAAATAGGGGAAGATTGTTTGAAATAATCGGGATGATAGTTTTGAGTGGGATGATTTTCGATTTTGTCTTTAGGAACTACCTTCAGCATCTCTTGTAAGATTGCCAAAGACTCATGACTTCTTTGTGTATTTTGGGTATAACTTACACATACTTTTTTTTTCGTAGAGATAATAGCATGCAGGAGTGCTAATTTGGTCTCGGCTTCCGCTTGTAATGAAGTGGTTTTTAAAGAGTCGAAAGGATTCGAAGTCCATGTGATGTCAGGAAATCCTAAAATAAACGTGTAGTCTTTAGGCAACGCAGATAGATGTGTTAAATGACCGATTCTTATAAAATTTCCGATATGTGACCTGAAGTTAGAGAAATCGTGCTCAATAGCTTTTAAAAAATAAGATTTGAAAAAGTCAAAATCGATTTCATAAGTATTAATGTAATCTTTTTTAAATGAATTCAAAACGGCTTCTTGTAAAATTCGTTCTTCATTTTCATCAATGTAAAAGCAAATGTTTAGCAGATGAAGCATCTTATCTTTGTAATCTGCCGGGATATGATTGAGTTTCATAAACGAAGAAAAAATCGTTAAATTATGGAGAAGAATTCCTAATTCTCCATAAATTTCACTTTGTGATGATTCAAAAAGAGATTGTTCATTGGAGATGTCGGAAACAAAAGGGTAATTCCTGAAAATATCGGCTATGTAATCCGTCCAAGCAGTATCTTGATTGTTTGAAGTATATTTCCAAAGGATATTTGCATTTTTTAATATTTTTAATAGGAAATTTGATTCACTGATTTTCCAACGTCTTTTTTTTAAAAAATCTGGATGCAAAACAAGAAGAAGAAGATTCTCTATTTCCAGATCACTTTCAATTATCTTAAAAATCAATTCGGTTTTTTCTTTTAAATTCTTTCCTTCACGAGTTAAAAAACCTGAGAATTTAAAAGATAATTTCTCCGAGAAGACTTGAGTTATTAAAGGAAAATATTCTTGAGGATTAGTTGTTAATACAAAAATTTGTGAGGGTGCATTCTCATTTTCGAGACCTATTATTTTCAAAATTTTATCACAAAGTATCTCGATTTCTCGTAATTTGGAAGTGGCCTTGAATATAGAAAAGCTATCATCATTTATTTGAGGACATATTTCGGTGACGTTTAAGATAGCATTTTGTAGGCGATTTAAATCATTAATAACGACATTGTCTTCATAATTCTCCTTTGTATTAAGATTATAATCACAGATATGACAAAGCAGTTTCTTTGTTATTTCTCCCCAATTACCCAAAAAAGGATATGGGATCGCATGGAATTTTTCTTGTTCAGCTTCCGGAATACCTAGTAATGCCAATTCCTTATCGGAACATACCTCTAGACAAATGCCCCTGCAAGCCGTTTGTTGATAAATGTTTATCGGAATATGGTTTTGGATTTTGTGAAAAAAATTTTTTATAGGATTAGAAAAATCGGAAAATCCAAAAAAATGTAACGCGGGTACATTATCGGGAGACATTATTATTTTTTGTGTAAAAAGATTTAATATTTCCGATAACGAATCGAAGATTTTTTGAAATTCCGATAAAACCTGTACTATAACCGGATCCATATCTTCAAAAATTTTAAAATCCATAAAGTAAGCTTTTTTTATAAAAGCGGTGATGAAATTAACCGTTGAAAAGGAAAGACGCTGAGTTTTAGTTGAAAAAATTTTTTTAATAGGATTATATCTTTCATCCGAGAGGGTTTTGAGTAAAATTTTTTTTACAGCAAAAAATATCCCTACTTCATCGGGAATTTTCAATGGCTCGGTTGGAAATAAATAGTGATTGAGTTTATCAAGAAAAACTTCCAATGAAGATATACATAAAGTTCCCATGGAAATTTGTCTTTGGATTGAAAATCCTATTTGATTTTGTATCCATAAACCTATTTCTTGGTTAGGAACGATAATCCATCTTTTGCTAAAAGGGGTGGCATTTATCAGAAGATTCATATCTAATTCTTTTAATAATAGAGCAATTTTATTACTCAAAAAAAAAGTTAGAGGTTGTTGATTGGGCATGCCTGATGTTTCTCAAAAAAAATCGTTTCACGGTTTGGTTTTAACTCATTTTTTCACTGTTATAAATGATAACTTATATAAGACTTTATTAGTATTTTTTCTATTAACAAAAGTAACCGAATCCAATAATGCTTTAGTTTTAAGTTCTGTAGGTTTTTTATTTGCTGCTCCGTTTATTGTATTGGCAGCGGTAGCAGGGAGCCTTTCCGATAAATATTCTAAAAGTAAAATAATATTTTTGACTAGGATAGCAGAAATAGTTTGTACTTTCTTGGGATTTTTAGGCTTTGTTTTATCGTCATCCGTACTAGGGTATATAACTTTATTTTTGATGGCTGCTCATACTGCTATGTTTGCTCCTGCTAAATTCGGAATATTGCCTGAAATGGTCCCAAGTCGGAAAATGACGAAATGTAACGGAATTATGACCAGTGTTACTTATTTGGCTAGTATTATAGGAGTGTTTTTAGCGTCTTTTTTAGTTCACGTATCTTCTGACAATTTTGTTTTCTCTTCACTATTTTGTTTTGTTTTTTCGATAATCGGCTTTTTTTTGTCATTAAATATAAAAGATACCGGTGTTTGTAATCCTGAACAAAAATTACATTGGTCATTTGTTAAGGATGTGATTGTTTGTTTACAACGATGTCGTGCTACTCCTTTTCTTGTTTCTTCTATTTTGTTAGGAGGCTTTTTTTTATTGGTTGGCGTCTATACACAGTCCGCCTTGCTTTCGTTTGTTAAGAGCGAATTGGGATTGGAGCCCTTGTATGGAGGATATTTCTTTTTAGGAACCGCTATAGGTATCGGTTTAGGATCTACTTTTATCGGCTATATTTCGGGATCTAAAGTTGTATTAGGTTATGTTCCTTTTATGGCTTTAGGTATGTGCATAGGTTTTGTTTTTCTTTATGTTTTTTCAAGCTCCCTCATTAGTGTTATATTTTTATTGTTTGCTTTAGGATTTTTCGGAGGCGGTTTTATTGTACCTTTACATGCTTTTGTCCAATTAGTAAGTCCGATTTCTTATAGAGGACAAAATCTTGCGGTAAGTAGTTTGATTGACTTCGTAGGTGTTTTATGTGCTTCCGGGATTATGTTCCTGTGTGGACATTGTTTAGGCCAAGCCTCGAAAACGGGATTTTTGATTATGGGATGCCTGACTTTAACTGTGACGATCTGGATGATGATTGGGTGGCGAGAGCAAGTAAAAATCGTTTTTGTTAAAAATAAGCCGTGAAAACGGTTATTAAATCTTTACGGAAAATCTATTTTATTTAATGAGAAAAAGATTATTCGCTCATTTCCGAAACTAAGATCGTAGCCGTACTTTTTCTTCCGAATGGCTTATTGCCTCGGGATGAATCATATACACGCACCGTATTTGAGTTTTGACACTCGTCGGAACAACAACAATGGTTAGGTGCTATGCATTCGGAACAGGAAATGAAGAGATCGTTGCAATTGACATTGGCGCAGTTGTAATAAATGTCCGCAGGTTTATTGCAATAAATGCAATGGCTAATCATGCTGGGTTGTTCGGTCGGAGATATGGGGATTGTCAATCTATCGTCGAAGACAAAAAGCTTCCCTTTCCAGAGATCCTGTCCGACTTCTTGCCCGTAGGCTATTACACCTCCGTCAAGCTGATAAACCTTTTCGAATCCTTTTTCTTTTAATAATGCGGAATAAAATTCACAACGAATTCCTCCGGTACAATACATGAGAACCGGGGTTTCAAGATCATGCGTTTTTGCCAAATCCGCGGCATAAGCGGGAAATTCTCTGAATGTGTTAAGAGGAGGCAAAGTCGCTCCTTCAAAATGACCGACTTTCCATTCATAATCGTTTCTGACATCGAGAATCAACGACTGACCTTCCAAAAGCTTTTCTTTCCATTCCTGAGGAGAGATATGATCACCCATAAGAGATAGATTTACGTCGTAATCCAAAGCTACGAGTTGCTTTCGGTATTTTACCGTTATTCTAGGGTAAATATTTTCTTGAATTTCATGAATCTTAAAATGAATTTTAGCGAAAGAAGGTCGCTCCTTAAGCCAATTCATATACTCTTCAGCAACCGTAATATGGGCGCTGAATTGACCGTTGATGCCTTGTTCTGAAATATAAATACGACAGGCAGCATCTTTGTTTTTCAAAAAAATTTGATGTAAAACGATCTCTTCATGAGGATCGGATACACCGGCTACAGAATAATAGGCTAAAGCGTAGTAAATATTTTTCATGATGGAGACTTTACCGGAATCATACAAATAATTCCATTGTAGAAAATTAACGTCTCTAACTAAAATGTCACCTTCGGCTACGATCAGTCGTTTTGAATCATTTGAAAGTGAAGTGTTTGTTTTAGAAGTCTAAATAAAGGATAAACGTTAATGGCACGGTACTGCGGTCCTAAAAATCGTATAGCACGTCGTTTTGGGGCTAATATTTTTGGCAGGAGTAGAAACCCTCTATTGAATAAACCGAATCCTCCGGGGCAGCACGGTGTTCAGAGAAAGAAAAAGTCGGATTATGGGTTTCAGCTTGAAGAAAAACAAAAGTTGAAAGCTTGCTACGGCATGATTATGGAGCGGCAGCTCGTTAAAGCGTTCAAAGAAGCCTCCAAAAAAGCCGGAAATACGGCTCAGTGGTTTATTGAAAGATTTGAGTGTCGTTTGGATAATATTGTCTATCGCTTAGGTTTTGCGAAAACCATCTTTGCGGCACAGCAATTGGTATCTCACGGGCATGTCTTGGTAAACGGTAAAAAAGTAGATCGGCGGTCTTTTCATGTGAAGCTGGGAATGGAAATATCTTTAAAAGAAAAATCTCGCAAGAGACAGGATATTAAAATGTGTTTGGAGTTGAAGAATTGTGATTCTCTACCTGCATATTTATCTTTGGATAAGAATTCTTTTAAAGGAAGTCTTATTGCTGTCCCCGATTTGGAACAGATGGAAAATCAGATGCCAATGCCTATCAATGTTGCGGTTGTTTGCGAGTTTCTTGCACACAGGACTTAATTTTTTAAGAGTTTTCGGATTTCTTTCCTCCATGTTTCGGGCCCCCCAGGGGTCTCTAAATACTTAGGTAGCGGTTTTAGGGTTGCGTTTTCCATGATGTACTTAAAACTGCTCCACCCTATGTGTCCTTCACCTAAATTTGCATGTCGATCTTTTCTGGCTCCAAGCGAGTATACGGAGTCATTTAGATGAAGAGCTTTTAAATATTTCAGTCCGATAATTTTGTCGAAATTTTTCAGGATCTCTTCCCATCCCTCTTCATTGCGTATGTCATATCCCGAAGCAAAAATATGGCAGGTATCAACACATACTCCTATAGGTACTTTTTTTTCGGTTCTACTGAGAATATATGCTAATTCTTCAAAACAAGCTCCCACTAAAGAACCTTGACCGGCAGTTGTTTCCAATAGTAAAGTTAAGGAAGAAGTATCCGGAAATAGAAAACCGGTATCGAGAATACTTTCAATGATTCGGTCTAAGCATTCTTCGCGCGAACTTTTTAAAGCAGCCCCAGGATGGACGTTAACGAAAGATATCCCCAGAGATAAACAGTCTTGAATTTCTTCTTTGATACATTGACGACTTTTGATTAAAACCGTTTCATCAGGTGCTCCGAGATTAATCAGATAACTGGCATGACTCATGATTTTTTCCAGTTCGGTATGTTCAACTGTGTTTTTAAATAAATCGATATTTTCTTTTGTCAATGGTTTTCTGTGCCATTGTTTTTGATTAGCCGTAAATAATTGAACGGTGGAAGCTCCGATTTCTTTTCCTGCCAAAACGGCATTCTGAAGGCCTCCCGATGCTGAGGTATGAGCACCCAATAACATTCGAAAAGAATTTTTATTTTTCATAGCTTTTGAAGAGTGAATTATGATTTATTGGTCTATTGGTTATATACGCAACGATATTTTTCTATAAAGAGTCATTAAATGAGTATCAAAGATAATGAAAGGTCCGTTGTTGCTTCCGTTCTTGGTTTTTTTTCCGGTAACTTAGTCAGTCGGATGACGGGTTTTTTCAGAGAAATTGTTATGGTAACAATTTGGGGCATAACTCCGTCGGTTGCCGCTTTTTGGATGGCTTTTCGAATCTTATTTTTTTTAAGAAGAATTTTCGGAGAAAACCTTCTAAGTATTACTTTAGTACCTTATTTTGAAAAATTACGAAAAGATTCTCCCGAAAAAACGGGAATGTTTATTCGAAAAATAGTGCACATTTTTTCTTTTTCCACCTTATTGACGGTTTGTTTTTGTGAAGCGGCGTTATTTTTAATCTATAAATCATGCTCTCTTGAACAAAAATTTACTGTTGTTTTAATAATATTGTTACTGCCAAGCAGTATTTTTTTAGTCTTATACTCTTTAAATACCGTTATCTTGTCTTGTGAACAAACTTTTTTTTTACCGGGGATAGCTCCGGCTGCTGTCAATATTTTCTGGATTGCAATCGTTTTATCGACGCGTAGATTTACCTGCGAAAAAGCCTTAATGATTTTATCTTCTTGTTTGATTGGGGGATTTATTTGTCAGTGGGCCATCACGTTAATGCCGATTCGCAAATTGAAAAAGAAATATCCGATGGAAAGTTTTGAGGGATATCGACCTTTCATGAAGCTTTTATTTCCGATGGTGTTAAGTATTGTAGGCATAGCCGCTAATTATCTTAACGGAGTCTCGGATATGTTTTTATCTCGTTTGATAGAACCTTCGGGACCTGCCTTTTTATGGTATGCTCTTAGAATACAACAATTGCCTCTTTCTTTATTAACGGTAGGCGTGTTCGCAGTTCTTTTACCGCCCATTTCAAGAGCCGTTCAAAGTAAAGATTATGAAATAAGTCGAAGATTGGTGTTATTGGCTTTGAAAGTAATTGTTTATTTATTGCTGATAGTCATTTTCGGTATTTTTCTGACCGGTCGTTTAGGAATAGAGATTATTTACGGACATGGCAAATTTTCTTCTACCGACGGACTTAAAACTTTTAAACTTCTTATAAGTTATTCTTTCGGATTGTTACCTGTGTCTTTAATTAGTATCGTGAATATTTTTTTCTATTCCAAAAGAGAATATACGATTCCTGTGGTGCTTGGATGTGCCTCCGTGGCTTTGAATATTATTTTAAGCTATGTATTCGGTGTTTTAATTTATCACGATATGGTTGTTATTGCTCTAGTAACGAGTGTAGTTTCATGGTTACAGGTGTGTTGTTTATGGTATTGTTCCGATTTGAAAAGCTCTTTATATAAAAACTTGCTAACAGGGATGTTACCGGGGCTGTTAAGAGCATTACCTGCTTTGGTGGTAGCGTATATAATAACCACTTATAGTTTTAACTTTTTATTTCCCGAATCGACTATCGATTTGTCTCATTTTTGGAACAATTTATTTGTTTTTTCATCTAAAAACTGCATTTTCTTGGTTTTTTTGTATGTTTTTGCGAAACTTTTTGCAGTTAATGATCTTTTGGAACTTTTTCAATTGAATTTTTGGACGCGTAGAAATTCGATAATCGACAACGATACCTGAGTTGTGTTCGGATCATTATTTTTTCATACAAGCTAGTAAGGATTTATATGAAACGAGCCACACTTTTATGTTTGTGTTTAGTTCTTTGCTCTTCGACCTGTTTTACGGAATCAACCGTTATGAAATCTTGCGAAGAGTTAAAGACGGTTGCTCAGTTGGAACAGCAAATGAAGGAAGAGAATATTACGGAAGAATCGGTCATCGATTCCGATTTATTGGTTTTAAAAGAAGACGCATCTAAATCACGGTCTTTCGATAAACCCAAGTGTAGTAGTTATGTCGATTGGCAGTCTTTGGAGAAATTTATTCGGGAACAGCCTTTTATTGAAGGACGTCGCCAACTAGGAAAACTCAAATTTTCCGGTGATGTCAGGACTCGTTGGGTTTATGCTAAAGAGAAATTCAAAAATAAGATCCCCGATCCGAATGAAAAATTATTGCCTATTAATAGATATCGAACGGATTTCAATATGTTAATCGATTATCGGGCAGACCAAACATGGTTGACTTCTAAAATGCAATGGGTTGCACTGGCGGGTGCTAACAATGTCGGATCCGGTGTGGATATCGATAGGGCTTTTATTGGTTATCGTCCCGTCCTTTTTGACCGGAAGGATACGGATTTTTTTGTTGAGATAGGTAGATCTTCCTTAGGAGATATTTTTGAATCCGAAATCGAATTCAACGGTACCTTTGACGGTATTCATCTTTATTATTCTCAAGGTTTACCCGGGAAGAAAACCGGTACTTTCATTATGCATGGAGGACCTTTCGTTGTTGATATGACGAAAAAGCACTATGCATGGATTGCTGAAGCTATAGTAAATGAGTTGCCCGGCGGCTTTTGCTTAAAGGGTAACCTGATTGATTGGCATAGTTTCGATCATTCCGAAACGGCACCCACTCCTCCTCCTCCTGCTCCTAAATCCAAATATGAATTTTTGGTTGGACAGATTCTTTTAAGTTGTGAACGTTCCGTTCCGTTCGGAAAAAATACAACGAAGCCTCTTCTTTTAACCGGAGCTGCTTTAAAGAATTTCTTGTCTAGAGCTACACCTACTACTATGCATAAGAAACAGGATTTGGCGTGGTATGCGGGCTTTACTTTAGGTGAGCTGAAGAAGGCAAAAGATTGGAGATTATCCGTTTATTATGAATATGTTCAAGCGCTTGCAATTCCTGAAGAGGATATCGCAGGTATCGGACATGGTAATACTCTAGAGTTTTTCTTCTATGAAGCTATTCAGGAAGGTTATGATCCTGCAGATGCCAATGGTTTCGGTAACTATAAAGGCGTGTCCCTTTGCGGAACGTACTGCGTAGCACCCGGATTGCTTTTACAAGGGAAAGCCAGTTTCTCCCAACCGGCCGTTGCTAAGATAGGAGATACTTTTAATTATAGTAGATGTGAGATTGGTTTAATCACTGCTTTCTAATAATAAAAAAAAATTTAAAAATTAGCCCAATCTTTTTATTAAAAGGTTGGGTTTTTTTATAATTAAATTATATTTTTTTAATTTTTGGAATTTTTAAATATGTCCGGATCGATCAATCCCATTGATGAACCTGAAAGAGTCCGCTCGGCAGATCTTAGTACATTAGGAATGCAGGGGCGGAATATCTCTCTCCCTACCAATGCTTCACCTGCCGATAAAGTCAATCTTACTCAATCGATTTCCGATTTACAGAATTTAAGAGGTGCTAGGACGGCTTTGGAAAATGTTTTAGCTTCAGTCTCTTCGGTAGATGATATGAGTACTTCTTCAAATGTAGCGGGAATAGCAGCTCCTCTGGCTTCCACTCCCACGGAAGAAGCACAAAAGCAAGCTCTTTTGGCTCAGCAAGCGTTAGCGGATTTAAAAGCCGCTAAAACATTAGCTGAAGTGACGGCAGCTTATACGGCGCTTAAAAATGCGGCAGACGCTGCGCAGCAGGCAGCAGCCTTGTCCGGAGATGATCCCGCCGCTATTTCGGCAAATCAACAAGCTGCAACGGCTTTAATCGAAGGAACAAAAGTATACAATGCCGTTAATGCTGCTTTAAAAGCTCAAACCGATGCTGAAGATGCTTTGGTAGCTATGCAAAAGGCTACCTCTTGGGCCGCTGTTGAAACGGCTCTAAAAAAAGCCCAAGCTGCCGTCATCGCCGCTCAAAAAGCCGTCAAAGATTCGGGTAGTCATCCGTTAGCCGTAGAAGCTCTGAAAACAACGAAGGTCGCAGCAAGTTCGGCTCAAGCATTGTCGGATCAATTAAAGGTAGCTAACGATGCTTTGGAAGCGGCAAAGAATGCCGCAAGCAGCGTTAGCGGTAGTTCATCACAAGGTGAGTTGAGTCAGCAAATACAAGTGGTTCGACAAGAGTTAGCAAAAGCTCAATCGGTTTTGGAAGCGTATCCGGACAATCCGCTAGCTCAAAATGCGGTTGCGTCCATTAACAATGTACTAACGGATTTGCAGAAGCTATATTCGGATTTGCAAGGAATTATCTCCGGTATAGTGAGCGGGGGTTCTGCGGAAAGCACTCAGCAAGCCGCGGTGGCTCAAACAGCGGCCGGATTGCGGAATCTTTCTTTTTTGTCGGAATCCGATAACACTACCTCCAGAATTCTTATGAACGGTTTTCGACAGATGATTAGGCAATTTTATGACGACAGTCCCAACTTTCGTCCTGATCTTCAAGGTGTCATCGATAAATTGGATCCGGCGGCTTTGGGATTATCCGGCGATAATCAGGAATTTATCGGTTTGTCTAAAGGAATCGGTGATTTGAAACAAAAATTAATCGGCATTTTAGGACAAGGCGGTACTGCTGAATCAAAACAACAAGCCATTATGACTATGTTATCATCCGTCGCAAGCCTTACGGGAACGAGCCCTACTATCGCTGCCCAGTTGATGCAAACAACCCAGGCAATATTAGGTTTCGGTTTCGGTCTATATACCCAAATGGCCATGAATGTTTCGTCTTTGCCGGCATTCGTTAATAACTTGAATAACGTAAACCGGTTATATCCTCGCTTGAATTCAGTCGTGCAATCTATGGTAAATACTGCGTTGACGCCTGCTTCTCAAGCACCTTTGGTTTCTCCGGCCGCGTTACAAAAAGCCGTTAATAGTCCGGGAGTGTCTCCGAATCTCGTAGCTATGCAAAATGCTCTGGCAATGTCCGGAACCGCGGGTCAAATGGCAAGGGTCGTATTGATGGCGGAACAAGCGATGACTATAGCCAAAGCCAATTCGAATATGAGTGTCCGTCAGGTTGCAGATCAATTGACGAAGAACGTGAGCAAAGCTCCCGAATACGGCTATCCTTATATGCAAGTACCCGGTCCTTCTTCTACCGGTGATTTAGTGGCTAAATTAACGGAAGATTTTGTTCAAGGAAATAGGACGAGTGCGGAATCCAAGAAAAATCGATTCGAGAATACTCCGTTCTTCGTACAACAATTTTACGTCAACATTGCCTCTCTCTTGCCGTTTATGAGAAACGGTTAACGTGAGATAATAATTAACGTTTGCTGTCCGAGTCACTGTCCGTTTCGTTCATTTTGAGATAGGGGTGTTTAGCGGGTTTTGACTGAAGAAAAATCGATTCCTTTTATCTTCCCTTGGTCCGAAAGAAAAAAATCTTTTTCTTTCGGACTGACTTTATTTAAATATGCCGTTTGTTTTGTTAGTTTAGTTTGAATCGACGAGGCCGTATTTCGATAAGGACTATTCTCACTGCTTTATAAATGGAAGGTTTTTAGACAATGCCATTACATTTCATAAACCTTTGTGGCGAGCTTGGTTAGAATTTGATTGAATATTTGAAAAGCTGTTGAAATAATCGTCCATTCCTGTTGTATCGTAGTCATTTGATTTTGTAAATTCAACTGTTGTGTTTGACTTTGATTGGTGTAGTTTTGTTGGTCCGACTGCACTTGGGTAAATATTGTGCTTAGACCTCCGGTAGGGGAGGCGGAGACATAACCGCTTGTAGCTGTTCCTTCAAGAGTTCCCAATGCAGTTAACCAGTCGCGATAGTTGCTTAAAATTTTAAAGGTATTCGTTTTGTCGGGAGTAATTTGTAAATTGTTCAATAAGTTATATAAATCGATAAGTTGTTTTTTGATCGTAGAGAAAAAATATTGGTAGTTTTCTAATGTCATAGACATATTTCGTTTTTCATAAATTGTCACATCCGTCATAGCTTCAATATCTTTTAGAGCGGATGAGATTTCTTGAAGAGCCAGTTCCGAGCGTATCAAGTCATCTCTGATTCGTTGCATCTCATCGGCTTTTGCTACTATGGTTTCGGAAACGTTACCTGTGAAAAGATCTTTCCCTTCTTTACTCTGACTTAAATATGACGTGAAATTATAATAAACGCCTGAAGATGAAAAAGAATTGGTCAATTGAATAATTCTGTTAATTATATTAGCACCGATATTATTAAAATTAATGGATTTGATAAGAGGATCTAAAAATGCGTTTTGCTGAGGTAAATAATTGACTAAAATCATTCGGATGAACGCCTCGCCTAAATTTTGAGATTCGATTAATAATGATTGACAAAACTGCATTTGAGGAAGAAATGCCGCATTAGCCGGATCCAATGAATCAAAATAGAGAGATAACTTATTAAGATTTTCCGTCTTTATTAAATTAATGGTCTTAAAGGTTATCGTATAGATTGACTCTGCATCCGAAAGAGCTTGGTATCCGCTTCCGTCCACGTTAGTGGGACTAGCGAAAGCGGAAGTCATGATAGTGCTGGGAAACTGATCTATTATCGTTGGATTGGAAAGATTCGAAGTTACGACAGAATTGTATAAATGGTTGTTAATCATAATCCTTAAAGCATTAGTAACTATTACTCCTCCCGGGTATTGTTGAACTTTTGGGAGCAAGGTATTCATCAGGTAAGTTTTTAGATTGTTAAAATCGGTTGTCGGATTTTCAAATACATATAATGACGCTTCTTGGTAAACCATTATGGCTGCGATAACCTGGGCTAAATTTCGCATAGGGACTGTTGCCGTTGTTAAACAAATCCCGGTAGATAAGAGATTGTTTATATAAACATTAATAGCTTGTTGTTCATCCGAGGGGAGAGTTTGATAAATTTCACCGAGAGAGGCGTATAGAGACTCTAAAGTAAATCCTTCCGTCATTGCTTGAGCGTAGCTTTGTGAGCTGCCGGATTGAAGAAGAAGATTAGTTTGACTCATCAGACCCAGGATATTTGTTTGTGCACTTTGAAAGACTTCAAATGCGTTCTCTGCTTCCGTTGTTTGCTCGGTCGTCGTATTTTGTGCTGAGGATAAATTTTTTACCATCGCTTGAAAAGCTGCTGCTATAGTCGCACGATATGCCGTTTGTTGATCTTCCGTTAGGTATTTGGATAAAATTTCTGCACTAGGAAGAGTGGCTAGGTTATAGAGTTGCGTGAGATCTTCTTCCGTAGGATTCGGCATCACGTTTTTAATAGCATTCAATCTGTCCAATAGAGGACTTAAAAGAGTAATTAAGATGACGTTTTGACTTTGGGCCGTTTTGATAGCCGATTCAATAGCAGTAATTAATAAATTCGTATTTTCAATGTTAACGGGATCGGTAGGAGGCAAAGATGGAATTTCCGTATTCGTCTCTGCAACAAAGAATTTTTGTTTTTTTATATTTTCAGGTAAATAAGCGGTCTTGACTTCCGGTGTTACACGAGTCGTCGGATCATAGAGGGCGCTGACAATCAACGACAATCTTTTTAAAACGGTTTTATCGGTTCGGTATTTTTCGAGAATCTCGAATTCTTGACATGAATAAGGAATTTTTGTATTCGCATGCGAACATTTAATATTAAATAAGAAATTATAAGAATCGTTTTTTATTTCAGTAGAATTTTGTATCATAAAAATCGTTTGTTTTTATTTCATTCTTTCATTTTTTTTAAATTTATTCCATTCGGTTTTTTTATTTAATTTTTTATTTGTTTGGTGTTTTTATTGTTACGATTTATTGAGTCTATTATTATTTTTTTAATTTTTTATTTTTATTAGAATGAATTTATATTTAAATAATAGTGTGTGTTCTTTTTATTATGATTAACTTTTTCAATTCAGTTACTTACAACGAAAATATAAAATTCAAACTAATTACTGGACCGGGATGTTGTTTAAAAGAAAAAGATCTCGCGATGCGGGATATGATTGAATATCAAAAACTGAACGGCGTTTTTTTAGGATTAAATTGTTTTTTAAATGATTTGATTGGGACAACAAACCATAATTTCGATTTGAAAAATAGTTTGATTTCTTCGTGTACCTGTGGGTTGAATCCATTAGAAGAAATCACTGAATCGTTAATGGCTAATCCTACACTTCAAGCTGCCGTCAATGTCAAGGCTGTTGTTCCCCCACCTGATGTCGATCAATTAAAACAGGATGCAGCATTGGCCGTATTGGAAGTATTAGCGGTAACTATGCAAGACATAAAAACGAATTATCCGGATGATCTTGCGCTGTTTCAAGTGACTTTTGATGCCATCAGTCGTTTGATAGCAAGCGTTCCGGTGTTTTCTGCCGATGAAATGCTTCGAATTCAACAATTACCGGATGAATTGGGACAATTAATGGTTGAAGCAGATATGACCAAGGATTATCGGCTTCAATTTCGCGCTGATGTGAGTGGGGCTTATCAAGGTATAATGGATCAGGTAACGACTGATATTCAGGCGGTATCTAATGCAATCACCGGATTGACATTTGAGGAAGAAGTAACGGCTTCTGTCGGTGCTCGTGTTGACGCTTTATATAAGTATTTTTCCAATTTGAATATTCTCGGATTGGAGGATGTCTTTTTAAGTTATGAAGAAGCTGCTGATGCCGTCTGCCTTTTTCTTTCGATTATCAGATCGATGTCTAATTTAACGACGGAACAACAGACAACGGTCAGCAATTCCTTAAACAGCCTCATGAATTCTCGATTGACTTCACAAGGGAACGGTTATTCCATGAGTAATGTGTTCGGTGAGTTATATAGTTATTATCTGTCAGGACAAATTAGCGCTGCGAACGCTATCCTCACGGTTACACAGGTTAATAACGCCATTAAAACCGAAGCGAATGTCTTTATCGATATTCCGGGATTTACTGCGCTTGCCGATTTCAAAGCAGCTATGATCCGGGTAGCCGATAATAACGGTCGTTCTTCCATAGACTCTTCTAAATATTTATATTTCGATAATAATAATGAAGGAGTCGATATCAGTTTTCTGTTCCTTCAGAATATGGTTACCGCAACATCCGGAACCGGAGGTGTTTTGAACAGCTTATCGGAATCGCAAAAAAATACCAACGCCACGAGTTATGTTCGTTTTAATTCATTATGGTCCGTAATTCAAGAGACAACGAAAGAAGATCTCGCTAATCTTCAACTATCTTTACAAGCTTTAAGTACTTATAACACGGTGTTGGATACGCTGCTCTTGCAAGCGTACGGTTTTCAGATGCAAGAATTTCCCCTACCCGCGGCTGTTGCTTTCGTATTGCTCGATCATTACATGCCGAAAGAAGTGACTTATTTGGAAACTCTGACATCAACTTTGTACTATAATAATCTAGGCTCCAAGATCGGTACTTCCGTTTTGGAAGGCATTATTAATTTTGTTAATGCCGCCAGTTATTTTAATTTTGCCAGTTATGCCGGAAAACAACCCGTAATAGGTGTTGCCGGTTTTCCGGGAGACATTGATAAAGCCAAACAAAAAGTGATTAATGAAAAGGAAAAAGCCATTGCTTTTCTAGTGGAGTGTCAAACGACGCAGAATATTATTAGTCAACAAATCACGGCTGTTCAAGATGATAAGGTTCTCACGAATGATCAAAAAAATAATTTAATAAGAGAGTTGAACAATCATCGGGATTCTTTAAATGAGGTTGCCGGTTGTTTGGCTTCTGTTTGGGTATTATTAAGTCAATTGACTATCGTTGCTACTACCGATTCTCAAAATGCTGCGATAGAAGGAATGTATAACGTAAAAGGTCCGACGAATTGGCAGCCGTTACTTGAAAATTTAGAAACGGCGATTGTTACGGGAATAGTGGGAAGTCCTTTGGTTAGCGGTTTATTTTCGACACAAGCAGTCGTCCAATCCAATCAACAAAGTTTTGCCGACGACGGTCAAAACAATCAGTTGGATCTTCAGATGCATCTTACTACTATGCAACAGGAATGGACGGTAGTGGCTACGTCCTTACAGATTTTGAATCAGATTTATTTAAGTCTTGCTAGAAGCATTCTTGGATAAATTTATTTTTGATATAAGGTTCCGGCACGATTTTTGCTCATATAAATATGAGATTATCATGTGAGTGAGCGAAAAATGGAAATGCAAAAAATTTGTTCGGCGAAGATTGCTTATTTGGAATTTGTAAATGATCAATTGCAAACGGAATTGGAGTATATAGATTCTTTACTGAAAATGATCGGTTTTTCTGAAGGATTGATTACCATTAAAACGGTAGCTAAAGAAATGATTCGGGAAGACGAATTTACGGAAGAATGATATTATCACCGTATTGAATTACGGGATTTTATGAGATGCGTGAAGAGTCACGGAATCGTTATGTTGCCAAAATTCCGTTTATTACGGAAAAAACCGCACAAGGATTAAAAAGAAAAACGATTTTGTATCTCTTTTCAGTTAAGGAAGGACGTCGACGTTTTTTATATTTTTTAAAAAAACCGAAATGTTTTTTACGGTTAATATACTCATTATTGAGGAAGAATAAAAATTATCGACAGCAGGATTCGTGTTTTTTTTTCGACTGTTCTTCTTTTGATGAGTTCTTTGACTTAACACAAAAAACACCTGATTCTTTATTTGTTTTTGGTTTGTCCTATTGTCAAAAACCGCGTGAATGTCCTAGAGGGCGTTTTAATGACAAATGTTCTTTCAATGATAAAAATCCCATATGCCTAGAATGTCCTGTCGGAAAATTTCGACCGGTAGCGGACGAAATTATAATCATTCCCACTTTTTTATATATTGCCGATCGTTTTTGCCGGTTGGCCGAAGATAATCCCGGTAAAAAAATATTTTTTATTATTACCGCCTGTGAATTATCGCTGAAAATGTTCGGCGATTATGCTTCGGTATTGGATTTGACGGGGATAGGTATTAGATTAGTAGGAAGAATTTGTAATACTTTCGATGCTTTTAAATTGGCTGAAAGAGGGATAAAACCCGGAGAGACTTTTTTGGAAGAAGGAGTTGAAGAAGATTTGATGCGACTTCTCAAACGATTTAATAAGAAAAAGAATCTCCCAAATAATGCTGTCTGACCATGGAATTGGTTGTCATTTGAGATGAAGATCCCTCGAAGAAAATCTTACCGTCAATGAGAAGATAACAACGATCGGCTATGGACAGCAGTTCTTTAGCGTTGTGGTCTGTAATCAGGATCCCAATGCCTCTTTCGGATAATGTTTTGATTAAATATTTTACATTTTGAATCACTAGAGGGTCTACGTTTGCAAACGGTTCATCTAACAAAAGGACGCTTGGATTTAAAGCCAACACACAAGCAATTTCAAGACGACGTCTTTCTCCTCCGGATAGAGTTCCTGCTTTTTTATTGATAAAAGGTTTTAATTGTAAATCATCAATTAAGGAATCTAAAAGCCGATTGCGGTTTACTTTTGCTTTGTAAATAATTTCTAAAATACAAATCAAGTTATCTTTAACCGTAAGCTCTTTAAAAACAGTGGATTCCTGAGCCAAGTAACCCATTCCCAGTCTGGCTCTGGAATCCATGGTTTTGGTCGTAATATCAGTGTTTTTAAAAATAATTTTACCTGAGTCGGGTCTTATAAGTCCGACGGTTAAATAAAAAGCGGTTGTTTTTCCCGCACCATTAGGACCTAAAAGACCGACGATCTCTCCGGGATTAACATAGAAGGAAACACCGTTAGTTACCGGTCTTCTATTGTATTTTTTAACTAAATTTTGGGTTTCGAGTAAAGGCATACGTAGGGGTGAGAGTTCGAGCTTAAAGAAGTGAAAAAGGGTTTTTCGATTAAGACGCCCTGACAAGATCTTCAGGTATCGGTAGTGTTATCGGGGTTATCGATAACAAATGTTGCCTAGCACGCATCGCCACTAAACCTGCGATGAAAAATGCCGTACCTGTAACGGCAATAAAGGCCAATAAAACGGGATGTAGCGGTAGACAAAAGAGAGCTAAAGCTCCCGACAAAATGAAAAGAACAATTCCCGCAACAATGCCGAGGATATTTAGGACTTGACGTGTTCTCGATAAAGGATCTCTAATGCCCAAACAACTTTTCGATTCAGTGCTACCGGTAATGCTACAACAGGGAAAACAACACATAGAATACCTTTAACTTTTTTATTACAAAGACTAATTATGATAACCGATTAAATTAATAAAATAAATTATTTTTTTCATATAAAAATAAAGGAGTCGACCGTTATTTTTCGTTTTTTAAAAGAGATAACGTTAAGACTTTCATTCCTCCTTTGGGGGATACGGAATGACCGTCCGTATTTTCGGAAGACGATACGTGAGATGCGTCTCCTCCGGGACTTTCCATATTAAAAAGACAATCCGTTAGGGATAGCGAGTAGTCGCAATAATTCAGAATGCCTTCTTTTCCTTTGAAAGTAATGAATCCCGAGTCTGATTTCGACTCTCGGATTTGTCCCGAGATCTTAGATAAATGCTCCGTAACGTTTTGTTTTAAAGAGCAGGTGGGATCTAATAGGAGGTGCGATTTTTCGATTTTACAGAAAAAAACTGTGCTTCGATTTGTAATGATTTCTTTAGAAACCCCGATTTTTTCGATTTTTAAACATGAAGGTGACTTCATCCATGTTATTTCCGTTTTAGGGTTTTGGGAATGAACTCCCGATTTTCCTATCCCCCAGGTAATAAGTCCGAAAAAGAGTAGGAAAATAACCGGAAACAATAATGATATCGAACGGCTAATCATGAAAACACGATGTCGGAGTTTTTCTTACGGCTTTGTATAGGTTAATCCATGTCGAAATCAAATCCGGTAAAGCGGAAAAATTTAATACGGAAGCACTATCGCTAAGAGCTTTTTCGGGTTCGGGATGGGATTCTATAAATAGACCGTCACACCCGGCTCCTAAAGAAGCGTTGGTTAAGGTGGGAATGAATTCTCTTTGGCCGCCGCTTTGCGTTTTGAGAGCCCCCGGTAGTTGGACGGAGTGACTGCCGTCAAAAATTACGGGATATCCCAAACGCTTCATGACATCTATGGATCTCATATCGCAAATGAGGTTGTTATAACCGAAACTAAACCCTCTTTCCGTGAGAATAATGTTATTGTTGCCTGTAGAACTTATTTTTTCGACAATGTTCGACATTTCCCACGGAGAAATGAATTGTCCTTTTTTTACGTTTACGAAAGCCCCCGATCTGCCGGCAGCCAAAAGAAGATCCGTTTGTCGACATAAAAATGCCGGAATTTGAATATAATCGCAAATTTGACCGGCTGCTTCGGCTTCTTCGGGAGAATGAACGTCCGTAAGTATAGGAATATTCAAATCGTTTTTAATCGTTTCTAAAATACTCAGTCCTTTCGAAAGTCCGGGGCCTCGAAAAGAGTTTAAGGAAGAACGATTGGCTTTGTCATAACTGGCTTTAAAAATGAAATGAATATCGGATTCGTAGTTTGAAAATAAATTTTTTAAAAATCGAGCACACAATAAGGCATGTTCTTCGTTTTCGATAATACAAGGTCCGGAAATGACGATTAGTTTTGCGGTGTCGAATAAACGATCGGATGACATTTTCATATGGAGTCCATTATTTATCGTGAATTTTATGAGGATCGATTGTAAGATCCTTGAAGTAAAGTTGACTTTTCAAGTAGTGTTCGTTAACCTGAAGAGTTTTATGTATTTCCTGATTGTTCTTCAAGGACTTTGTTTAGGAAAACGATCCCGGATTTGTGCCCGGGAATCGTCTTAGTATCGTATTTGGGGACTGATAGCTCAGTGGATAGAGCATTCGCCTTCTAAGCGAATGGTCGCAGGTTCGAGTCCTGTTCAGTCCGTTTTTATTTTTTATCTTCAATGATTTCGAGACTGACTCTTATATTGTTGCGACTGGCCACAGACATTAATAATGATCGAATGGCTTTAATGGTCCGTCCTTCCTTTCCGATTATTTTACCTATATCAGGTTGAGCAACGCTTAATTCGTACATGACTGTATTCGTTCCTTCAACTTCTTTAATGCTGACCTTATCGGGATTGTCGACTAAATTTTTTATAATGTATGCTAAAAACTCTTTCATATGCACCTGGTTTGATTATTAATGGTTCGCTTTTCTATTTTTTAGAAAATTATTAATATTAATTTCCCTTTATTAATTCATGTTTAATTGTTTTTTAATATAAAATGCAATTATTTTATTTATATTTTTAATATAGTAAATTTCTTTATAAGAGACGTAATCTTTTAAAAAGAAAAATTACAGAACGTAGGCTAAGTGCTTTGAGCATATCAGTTTCATGTCTTCGGGACACGGTGCCATGAACGTCACAAGTTTATTATCGTGAATTCGATGAAAGCTTAATTTATGAGCATGTAAGAGCTGTTTTTCACAACCGTATGATTTATTCATTTTGGGACATCCATAGACCGGATCTCCTAATATCGGAGATTTGGCGTATTTCAGATGGACTCTGAGTTGGTGAGTGCGTCCCGTAATCGGGTGCAGCTTGACTAAACTTAATGGATTTTTAACAGTTATGATTTCACAGTGAGTGATTGCTGTTTTTCCTTTATTCGGATCGATATCGATGGTCATTTCTTTCCGTTTCAACGGATCTCGTAAAATTTGCGTTTGAATTTCCGATAGCGTAGGTTTACCGACGCAGATCGCTAGGTATTCTTTTCGGATGTTTCTCGTTGCAAATAAGGCCCCGTATTTATTTTTGGCTTCCGCATTTTTTACGGCTATTAATAAGCCTGAAGTATCTTTATCCAACCTATGAATAATACCGGGACGAATGGGATCTCGATTGCAGTCTCGATTGAGTTCTTCGCAGTGAAAGAGCAGAGCGTTTGCAAGGGTTCCTGAACGATGCCCTGCAGCAGGATGAACCACTAAACCCCGAGGTTTATTGATAACGAGAATCATATCGTCTTCATAAATGATATCTAAAGGTATGGCTTCCGGAAGAAGCTGATAATCCGAACAATGATCTTCCGATGCAAAAATCAACTCCACGACATCGCCTTCTTTTAAAAGGACACGATTTTTAGTTTCGGGTTTTCCGTTAAGCAATACTTGTTTTTCGGAAATAATATTTTGAAAAAAATTTCTGGAATACTCAGGAAGTTTTTCGACTAAAAATTTATCGAGTCTGTTATCGCGCTCATGAGGCTGTACGGTAAAGATATATGATTTTGTTTCAGTCATAGATAACTTGCGACAAGTAGGAAGAAATATTATAACCTCCGGAAGGATTCCTTGTCCGGTTTTTGACTATAATGCCGTCGGAGCCTTTTCGGTAAGAACACTCCGATATAGGGGGCTATAACAAAGCATTCTTACGTTAAAGGGTATTTGAATCACCCTTAATCTTAGCAAGGATAAAAACGAACCAGGTTAAGACAGTCGGTTTTTTTTGTATAATCAATTTTAATCATAACTTGTCGTGAATGGCTCCGGAGAGGTGATTTGAATGAAAATCAATCTCAAACAGTTCCTTAAAGTCTAAAATCATATAATGATCTAATCGGATCAGCAATAAGGATTCAATCGTTTCTCGGAAAAAAAACTTAGCCAATAAACTGAGTACATGTGGTGCATGATTATCAAAAATTTTTTTTGTCGAACAAGGAGTATCGATTTTTTTTAATAAAAAATTCGATTGTCGATGATGAATTAAAAATAAATAAGCCGTTTGATTAATGAATAGAGGATGATAAGGCTTTTGATTCGTTTTCAGAACTTCAATGTGTCGTTCGGATAAGAATATTCCTAAAAACAAATCATTTCGAGAAATCATGATTCCTTATAAACGGCCCTCATTTTTTTCGAAGCTTGTCTAGCACGATCTATATCTCTATGAATCGTTTCGACGGTTGTCGTGACTATGGAGTTTATAAATTTATTATACATTTCCCCGCCTTTTTCCGGTCCCATGCTTTGAATCAAAGCTTTTTCCAGCTCTGCGGTAGTTTTGACGGGACCGTCGAAGTATGGTTGTCCGCCTGTTAAGCATGAAGGATCTACGGAAGTCGTATTCTCATTAACGGCGGTTGGAGCCGTTGCATTTGAAGTTGTCGGTGTATATTCCATGATGATCTCCGGTTAGACTTTAATTCGGATTTTAGGGAGGGTGTTTTTTATTGTCTATTTTTAATTAATTCTAATTACTTTTTTATATTTTTGAAATTTAATTAAATGCTTAGGTCTGTTTTATGTTCGTAATGACGTTGATTTTTTTGAATTATCAACCATAAAGTTTTAATCGCGAGTAAAATGTTTGTTGAATAGAATGCGCTTTGGGTTTTTCCATACCATTAGGGATTGATTTATCAATGAATATCGGCGTCATAGGAATTAATTATAAATCTGCAGACCTGCGAGTGAGAGAATGTTTAATACAAGTAAGTTCGTCTTTGCTGAATCGAAAAAAAGTATCTTTTTCTTTCGTTCCTTTACTCACCTGTAATAGGATTGAATTTTATTTCGAGGAAACTTTTCCTCGAAATTCCGTAAAGCGGTTTTACGCTGCGTTAGCGGAAGATTTACAAGATTTTCAAATAAACTTGAATGAACATGCTTATTTTTTCTCGAATGAAGATTGTTTTATTCATCTTGTTAAAGTGACTTCCGGTTTGGATAGTATATTGGTAGGAGAAACGGAAATACAAGGACAAGTGAAGAGAGCATACGCCGCAGCGGATCTGGGTCCCGGATCGCGGGCGCTACACTTTATGTTTCAGAAAGCTCTTAAGATCGCGAAAGATATAAGACGTCGTTTCGATAATACCGCTATAGGTGATAGGCCTTCCATGGGATCGATTCTTTTTGAGATCATGGAGCGATCGCATAAAACTTGTATCGACGAAAAAATTCTGTTTATCGGATATTCCAGGATCAATCGACGTATTGCCGATTTTTTGCGTTCAAAGGGACTGCACAATCTGACGGTTTGTTCGAGCAACGAATCTCTTGCTTTCGAACGACGTAAGTATCCTTATAAACATGTTTGTTCTTGGGAAGATGTGGATGTGTCCGAAAGGTATGGAGTGATTGTTTGCGGCACGAAGAAATACAATATCAATCGATTGTTTTCTCGGTTGAATTATTCCGAAAACACTTTGGTTTTCGATATAGGTATGCCACGCTTGCTTGATCCGTCGATAGAATCCGAAGTTCGTCTTTTTAATATGGATTTCATAAATACTCAATCCGTATCCGGAAAAACGAAAATAGAAGAAAGTCTTTTTAACGATCTTCAAACGAAAATAACTGCGGATGTTTTCTTGCAAATCCGTTTATTTGAGAAAAAAAATGATTTTAGAAAAGGTTGCCTTGCCTTGAACTGAATCGTGATTTTTTCGTTTTCGTTGAAGAGAAATAAATATGTTATTTTTTTGTTAAAACAAATTTTTTAAAAAAAAATGAATTTATTGTTTATTGTAATCTCTTTATTCCGGCAATTTTATAAGCACTTTGTTAAGTATCTGATAAAGTATTAACAAGGCATGGAGTCTTGTCTGTCGAATACGTGAAATAATATTGTCAGGTTGACAAAAGACCCATTATTTATTTAATAAGAAAAACGTTGGGAAGTGTTTGTTGAATTGCAGACGTTACAGTCAATCGGACCGGTTATGAAAGAAATTTATTTCATGGAAGTTGTCAACCAGAGGAAATCGGTTAGGCCATTTTTTCGGCAGGCGTTGTTTTGTTCGAATTTTTTATTTTTTACAAAAAATTTCGAAGTATAGAGATTATGTTAGATAAACTTATAAGCAGAATAGCGGCTTTTTTGGGAATTACTTCTTCGGTTGAGCTTGACTCACAAGGCGGGTACACGTTACCGTTCGAGAATGAGATGAAAGTTCGAGTTTACGGTAATGCGGAAAATGACATCGTATTGTCTATGGTTCTTTCTTATTTAGATCCTAAGACGGATCATTCTAAGTTATATTACGATATGATGGTAGGCAATTTGTTTGGCAAAGAAACCGGAGGCAGCGTTTTAGGTTTGGGAGAGAATGGTAGCGTTTTATTGATAAAAAGACTTACCGGGATTCCTTCGGACGACAGATTCAGTAGACATTTGGAAACGTTTGTTAATTTTGCCGAGGCTTGGAAAGATGAAATCGCTACGGAAAAAGTACAGGAATAATCGGGGATAATTATTGCCATGGCAGTACAATTGATCGCTAAAAAGGGTCCTTCTTCGGGGATTCTGTTGTCTTTAGATGGAGGAAGTCAATGGTCTTTGGGAAATGATCCGTCAAAATGCGATATTCTCATAAAAGACAATACGATCGCCGGTTGTCAGATTTTGATTTCCAAAAGCTCGGTAGGTTATTCCGTTCGTAGTTTGGATCAGGAACACATCGTTAAAGTTAACGGTCAGAGTTTAGCTAAAGAGATCCTCTTGAAAAATCAAGATGAGATCACATTAGGTCAGAACGTATTTGTTTTTGATATGGACGGATTGAATGACGATGCCGTTGAATTTGAAATAGAGATGCCGGAAAAATCTAAGCCGTCGGTTAATTCCGATAAGAATAAATCGATTAACGGAACCGACGAATCTTCGCACGGAGACATTTCGGGGAATAACGAAACGCGTTCCGGCCCAAGGCCGAATCAAGGAGCTGAAGAGAGTTCATTCATCAATGCTTTAGGGGATGTCAATGCAAAAGAATTGCCGGAAGTCAATATAGGAACGATCAAATCAAGTAAGAATAAAAAGAAGAAACATATAAATGCAGTTAACGAAACGACAAGTCAATCGGTGCCGCTCGAATCGGGAACGGACAATCGAAAAATAGATCAGAATATAATTCGAGACGATGATCCAGCAATGAAAAAACAAGATGATGAGTCGACAGACGATAACAAAAAAGAAGATCAAACTTCCGATATGGCGTCTGATGTTTTATCCGGAAATAAAATTGACACGCCCCAAGATTTCGGAGAAGAAGAGAACGGTCAAAAAAAGAAAGATCAATCGGATGTTGTTCCGAATTCAAATCAACAAGAAGATCAAATACCGGAGCAGAAAGATGCAATATCTGAAGAATTATCGGATAGCATAGTTCCGAGTGAAGTTGAGGAAAAATCGGAAGATCTCGGACAAGAAAATAACGATTCGAAGAAAACGGTGCAATCTGATGACACTGCCGTTTTGCAAGAAGGATTGACAACGAAAGATGTGAACGAAAAATCCGATGTTCCTTCGACTATCAGAGCTCAGGTCTCTCCTATATCCAAGAAAGACGATAAATCGTCTCCGATTACTTTCGGCATTAAGGATTTATTTGATTTTGATCAGGAAATTTTTTCCGTTGATGATGAAGCGTCGGATACATTCGTAGACTTATCTCAGGTTTCTCGTTTTCTATTAAAAGTCATTGCCGGACCTAATATCGGAGCCGAATTCAGTTTGGAGATCGGACAAGAATATACCATAGGTTCGGATCCTAAGGAATGCGATATCGTATTTAATGATTTAAGTGTTTCGCATAAGCATGCCAAACTCATTTTAGGTCAATCCGGAACTATCATTATTGAAGATTCGAGCAGTAAGAACGGGGTGATTGTTGACGGAAAAAAAATAGAACATGAAGCTCCGATCCTTCCTAATCAAGTCCTCACTTTAGGAACTACTTTATTTTTGATTATCGATCGAGAAGCTCCGGTTGAAACGATAGTTTCGTCATTATTTTTGCCTGAAATTTATTCTCGTCCGCAGCAATCTCAAGACGAATCGTCGGAAAACGAAGAAGCGATGGCAGGGAGCCGACCTTCCGAATCCAAAGCAACGATTTCAACGGGTGCCTTTATTCTGGCTATTTTCGTCGGCGGATTGGCTATTTTGTTCGGAATAGGAGCGGCTTCTCTTTTCCGGACAAAAGAAATTTTTCCTATAGAAAACGTCGATTTTCATTCGGAATTGGAAGGCATTATCAAACAATTTACTGGGGTTAGATTTACCTATAATAAAAATAATGGACAGTTGTTTTTGATAGGTCACATCAGTAACAGTATTAGTAAGAGCGAACTGCTTTATAAATTGGATGCTTTACCCTTTGTTAAATCTATAGATGACAATATCATCGATAATGAGTTGGTTTGGCAGGAAATGAATATTTTCCTATCGAAAAATCCGGATTTTAAAGGAGTGAGTATGCACTCGCCGAATCCGGGTGAGTTTGTTTTAACCGGGTATTTACAAACGGAAGAACAAGCGGCGGATTTAGTCGATTATTTGAACATTCATTTTAATTATGTTTCCTTATTAAAAAACAAAGTGGTTGTCGAAAAAGTTTTGCTGAAAGAAATCGGCGGATTATTGTTACATGGCGGCTTTGCCGGAGTGCAAGTTTCATTTTCTTCGGGAGATTTGGTTTTAACCGGTTATATAAACAATGCCGCTGAGAGTTCCCGTTTCAACACGGTCGTTGATGCTATTGCAGGCCTCCCCGGTGTAAGGAAAGTGAAAAATTTCGTTGTTCAGCTTCCGACGGAAATAGGAGGAGAAGGGGGAATCGAAGGTGGTGTTGTTGACCTCGCCGTTAGGTATCCTAACCGTTATAAAGTTACCGGATTTTCTAAGTACGGGGATGTGAATATTAACGTCGTCATCAACGGTAGAATCGTTACGCGTGGCGATATTGTGGATGGTATGACGGTCACTAGTATACAGGCCAATTGTATCTTTTTAGAAAAGAGCGGCGTTAAATTTAAGATAGAATATAACAAGTAATTAAGACTGTAAAAGGGTTTATTTAGTTTTATGTTTGATATGAAACACGGTTTTGCAGGGCATAAAGGAATCGAAAATTTTGATCTGGAAACGGACATGAAAGATCCTGCAAAGGCTCAGGTGATACTAAGGGCCGTTGATGAGAAAGTAAGAATGTTGAGTGCCATACTGCGAGAAGGACAAGCAAAGGAAGATTTTGAAAAGATGCAAGTTCTTTTGAACGGTTATCTTGCTCTGCAGAAGGTTTTGACTCGAATTAATCGTAGATTTGTCTAACACAAGTAGGGGTAAAGAGAGATGGGGAGTACAACGGCTTTTAGTTTTAATGATATGCTTAACGGCGTGACCACTTATGTTAAGGGGGTCCAGCAATACTTGAAGGAATTGGAAAATTCTACGCAAGGGACCGTTGACTTGGGAACTATGTTTAACTTACAGTTTCGGATGCAAATTTTGTCTCAGTATATGGAGGCAGTATCGAATGTCCTGACTGCAGTGAATACGGAAATGATTACTATGGCTAGAGCGGTCAAAGGTAGCTAGTCTTAATTAAAGGCAAAGCAAAGGGAGATTTTGTGGAACGATTTAAACAGGATTTTGCTCTTTTATTTGAAAGCGGTTTAATTGCAATCAGACAAGGAGATGAGGATAGTGCTCGAAAAATATTTCATGTTTTGGAAATTTTGGATAAAGAATCTTTTGCCGCAAACGTAGGGAGAGGGTTAATCGCCCTACATAAAATGCAATTGGATAAGGCTTTGGAGCTTTTTACTGCTTTAGCTGAAAAGGAAAACGATCAGTGGAGTATTAAGGCATTTTTATCGTTAACGCATATGTTGATTGTTTTACAACAAGGTAAGGCTTTTGATATGCGTAGAGACAGTTTGCAAAAAAGTTTTGATTTGGCTCAAGAGATCTTACGTCAGTGCGAAATAATTTCCACGCGTAATTTTGCTCAATCCGTGTTGGATTGGCACGCAACGTTAGCCACCAAGAGCAATGGCCCTCTGGGTTAAGGATAAATAAAAAATTTATAGGATGTTTATGTCTATTGATCCGGTGAAGAAGTTATTTTTAGAAGGATTGGATGAGGATACCGCTCGGTCCGACGTAACTTGTAAAACGGGACCTTCGGTTTCCGAATTGACGAAAGATGATGTTAAAGCGTTTTTTTTAGCAAATTCGTTGGGGCATGGTCCTGACGCGATTAAAGAAAATTTTCCGGGCCCCATGCAAATGATCGCTCAGTGTAGGGATCAAGAAAAATCTGCGCCTGAGTTTCGTATGGATGACGATAAAATATCTCAAGAGCTTCAAGATGGAATAGAGAAGTTAAAAAATGAATTAAATGATTTTCGATTACAGACCAGAAATTGGGAGCGAACAGACCAAGTTGAAAAAGAACGATACGATGCCATGACGTTAGTCATGGGCTTAATCAATGAAGATTTGTCGGTCGTCGCTCGAGAAACCGGACAGCAATCGATTGTAAAAAAATCCGAAGAAAAAAAAGAAGCTTCCGTTTTTCGTAAGGTCGTTGACTGGGTTTCGACTGGAGAAGAAGTCTTGAATAGAGCCATGATTTATTTATCGGGAAAGAACGGCGAACCTTCCGATATAGTCGATTTTTTGAAGATACAATATGCCGTTCAAAGAGCGACTCAAAGAGCTGAATTATTTGCAAGTATAGTCGGCACCTCAGTAAGTAGTATCAAAACGATTATGACGACTCAACTAGGTTAGTAACATGGATGAACTAACCGTTGATTTCGACAAACTTTTAAACAATCTGCACGATTTCAGTTTGACGACTGTAGTGGGTCGTATTACCGAAGTCGTTGGTATGTTGATCAAAGCAGTAGTTCCCGGAGTTCGTATAGGTGAAGTCTGTTTGGTTAAAAGAATAGGCATGGAGCCTTTGGTATGTGAAGTTGTCGGTTTTAATCAGGAATCCGTTTTTCTATCTCCTTTGGGTGAAATGTCCGGAGTCGGCCCTTCCTGCGAAGTGGTTCCGCTGCATTTGCCTTTACATATTAAGGTGGGAGATGGTCTCTTAGGAAGAGTCTTTAACGGTTTGGGTGAGCCTTTGGATGTTGAAAAAAGAGGGCCATTGGAAAACGTTGATCAAATATATCCTATTTTCAGAGCACCACCCGATCCTTTGAAAAGAAATCGATTGGATAAAGTTTTATCAACCGGAGTCAGATCGATTGACGGTATGTTAACGGTTGCTCGAGGTCAGAGGGTAGGGATTTTTGCCGGAGCAGGTGTGGGTAAATCGTCCCTTTTAGGTATGATAGCTCGAAATGCCGAAGAAGCCGATGTTAATGTTATTGCGTTAATAGGAGAAAGGGGAAGAGAGGTTAGAGAGTTTATCGAAAACGATTTGGGAGAAGAAGGGATGAAACGTTCCGTTCTTGTCATTTCCACTTCCGATCAAGCATCTCAATTGCGTTTGAACGCCGCCTATGTCGGAACTGCTATTGCCGAATATTTCCGCGATCAGGGCAAAACGGTGATTCTTATGATGGACTCGGTCACTCGTTTTGCAAGAGCGCTTAGAGAGGTGGGATTAGCGGCAGGGGAGCCTCCGGCCAGAGCCGGATATACGCCTTCCGTGTTTTCGACACTACCTAGATTGTTGGAGCGTTCCGGAGCTTCCGATAAAGGAACCATTACGGCTTTTTATACGATTTTGGTGGCAGGAGACGATATGAACGAACCCGTAGCGGATGAGGTCAAATCGATTTTAGACGGTCACATCGTTCTGTCAAATGCTTTAGCGCAAGCTTATCATTATCCTGCCGTAGATGTTTTGGCTTCGATCAGTCGTTTGTTAACGGCTATTGTTCCTGAAGAACAAAGAAAGATTATAGGTAGAGCTAGAGAAGTATTGGCTGTTTATAAAGCGAATCAAATGTTAATTCGTATCGGTGAATATCGAAGAGGTTCGGACCGAGAAGTCGATTTTGCTATTGATCACATAGATCGATTGAATCGGTTTTTAAAGCAAGATATGCATGAAAAAACAACTTACGAAGAAGCGGCACAACAATTGAGAGCTATTTTCAGATAAATACGGATTAAGCTCGCATGGTGATAAAATATCCCTTGGAACAAGTGCTGTCGATCAAAAAAGATAGAGTCGATCGTGCGGAAAAAGTTGTTAAAGAAAAGCAACGCTTGTTGGAAACGGAAGAAGAAAGATTAAAAAAGAAGGAATCGGAACGAGATATCGTAAAGGATCATTATTCAAGTAAAATACAGCAGTTGAGAACGGCTTTAGATGAAGGCACTACCAGTGAGGCCGTGTTAAAAATGAAAGCTTATATTAAAGCTGTTTCCTTAAGATTGGCTGAAGAGGAAGAAAAGGTCAAAAAACAAAAAGAGATTGTTTTGGAGGCCGCCAAACAGCTTGAAAAAGCTCGGGATGATTTGCGAAAAAGAAGGAAAGAAGAAGAAAAAACTAGGCTGCATAAAGAAGATTGGGTAAAAGAAGCCTTAAAAGAAGAGGAGAGAGCATCCGAGAAGGAGCAGGATGAAATGGGGCAATTGTTATATGAATTGCGTCGTAGGAAAAATCAGGACAAATGAGGAGACAGGGGATGGAATTGAATAAAACTTCGGCAGAGCTTGCGCATACTTATCATGCGGGCACGACTGAACCTTCAGTAGGACCGAAAGACACGGCAAATGTTCGCACGTTTACGATGAAAAAAGAACGATCTCAACCTGCTGTAAAAGATAAGGGCTTCTTGAGAAACAGAAAAAACGAGGAACCCAAATCTAAGGAGTCGTCGGGATTTTTGAGAGAAGAAAAAAAGGAGAAAAATACTTCCGGTAATTTAAGCGGCGGTACGGCAAAGGAACAGGCTTTCGTTGAAGCATTGGGACATTTTAACTTAGAATTTGCTTCTCTGAGCGGATCATCTGCAGCTGTCTCGTCAGTAGATTTGAGTTGGGTTGACAATATTATTGCGAAAGCCGTTGAATCCATAATTTTATCCGGTGACGAAAACGGACAGTTCTGCGAAATGGTTCTTTCTTCCGAAGGAAATGTTCCTCAAGCTTTCGAGGGATCTAATATGGTCGTTTCTATAGAGGGTTCGGATGTGAAAGTTGCAATATCGAACTTCGGAACCTCGGAACATATGGACAGCGCCGTTTGGATGGTTGAAAATAACCCGGGTAATTTAGCTGATTTGATTAAATCACTTCAGTCTCATCAGATTAATTTGAGTGAGTTTAAAGTAGGTAATTACGTTGTTCAACTTCCTGTTCTGAAAGAAGAAATTCATTCTCCCATTCATATGATTGCAGCAAGCTTTAAACATCATGAAGAAGAAAAGAAAGATGATCGTAGACAAGGACAACGAGATCAAAAAAATCACGACCAAGAAGCTCAAGGGCTGAAGGTAAAAGAAGTATAAATAATTTAGATCTTCAAGGACGTTATGACAACGAACGCCGAACCTACATTAAGTTGGCTTCATAAAAGAAACGAATCGATGATATCGTTCATGGTAAAAGATAAGGATTCCGTTCCGCTTTTCCCAAAAGAGGCTTTTATCCATTTTATCAAAGAATTTTTCAAACTGGAAGTTTTTGATTTTTCTTTGGAGAAACGAGGATGGATAGAAGCCGGTGAGGAGTTACTCAATATGGAGAAGGATCCGTTGGTCCAGCCTTTAAGCATGGGGCCTGCAGAAAAAAGTGATTTTTTATGCGTAACGACGGAAGAAGATTTAAAAGCGTCGATGGCCGTTGTTTTTGAAGATCCTTCTCTGGCTAACTTTTTTTATGAAAAAGATAAATTGGTCGGATTTCATTATTACTTTATGACCGAGCTATGCCATGCCGTTCAATCTTCCGGATGGTATCCTTCTCTTACCGTAAAGTTGGCCGACGAGGTCAGATTCGATGTACCTCTCATTCAAGAAAAGCGATTTGTTTTAGACGCAACTTGTCATTTGTCGAATGCCAATTTCAAATTGCGTTTTTTGATTCCGGAAAGTACCTTTCATAGTTGGAACGTGTTTTTTGCCGGGTTAAATGCGACTTTCGATATAAGTAGAGTAGAAAAAACTTTACCTTTAGTTTGTAGTCTTGAAATCGGACATACCGTTTTACTTATGAATGATTGGCAAAAAGTTACCAAAGGCACCTTTATCTTATTGGATAGTTGTCTCTATGATTCCGAGACAGGTGAGGGAGGAGCTTTTCTTTGTTTTGGAGGGAAAGCGTTATTCGGAGGAAAATTTCTTAAGGAAGACGGCGGTCGATTTAAAATCACTAATTACCCAACAATGGGGTTTAATATGGAAGATTCGGAATTAGATCAAATCAATGAAGAGGATATAGAGGTTAAGAATGAGTCCGATTCTTCTTCAAAAAGTGCTCAGGAGGCTTTAGGCAAGATCCCTTTGAATTTGATAATAGAAGTAGCCAAATATAACACCACGGTAGAAGAATTTCTTAAATTAACTCCCGGAAGTATTTTAGATTTGGGAGTTCATCCCGAGCAAGGCGTGAATTTGGTTGTCAACGGACTTAAAGTAGGAAGAGGGGAGGTTATTTCTTTAGGCGATGTTTTAGGTGTCAGAGTTTTGGAATTGTGGAAATAGATTATGGATAGAGATGCCTTTAGTCTCGGTTTTCCTAGGAAAATAGGAGAATACGAAATTACATGTCTCTTACATCAAGGTGTTAAAAGTTCCGTTTTTTTGGCTTCTCATTCCGAAATTACCGGGCCTTTGGTTCTTAAAGCCGTGTCTTTCTCCGATAATTCGATGCTTAAGGATCGCGTTCTTAAAGAAGCCCGTATCATTGGGATGGTTTCGCATCCTAACGTCGTCAAATTTCATGATTACGGTTATTGGGATCAAGGTGCCTATATTGCTATGGAATTTGCGGGAGGTAAAAATTTAAGAGAACTTCTTCTTAGGAAAACCCTGTCTTTAAAAGAAATCGTTACCATTGTCGAAAAACTTTGTTGTGCGCTGAGTTATTTGCATAGCCAAGGTATTTTGCATAAAGATTTAAAACCCGAGAATATTTTATTTTCTTCCCGAGGTGAAGTGAAGATTATTGATTTTGGGATAGCTTCACTGTCATATGAAACAAATTTTTATCAGAAACCCTATGTTATCGGCTCTCTTTCTTATATGAGTCCTGAACAAAAAGACAATAAGCTTGTCGGATGTACCACCGATATTTATTCTTTAGGGGTTATTATTTACGAGATGGTCTTAGGTGGATTTTCCCAGGGCCAAATTTGTCTTAATTTAGTTCCTAAGGGATTGCGCACTATTCTTGCAAAAGCTCTGCAGCACGATCCGACAAAGAGATATCAAAGTATAGTCGAATTCTTATCGGAGTTGAAGGATTATGCGGCGTCCGACGATTTGTTAAGAGATTTACGACCCGTCGATAAATTATGTGAGTTGAACGATAAGTTGAGAAATGAGCAAAAAAATTTGAATGTTTTGCATCACGATCTCGATCCGTTTATTCAAGCGGAGGTATTCAAAAATGAATTCGATGTCTTCTCCGGTATTTATTTTGAGAATTTTCTTACTTGTAAAAACGATTATCGTTTAATTTTGGTTGAACCGGATAATGAAGCGGATATTTTTGAATTGGTAAGAGTTAAGGCTGCGGTTTCTTTTTGTCATTCGATTGAGGATGAACAGGAATTTATTAAAGCTATTAACAAGCAAATAACGGATATGCATACTGGGGCAGAGAGGAAAAGGTATGCTTATTCTTTCGTATCGGTTTCTTCAAAAACGCGTCGAATGAATTATTTTTCTTGTGGACGGAAGCCGTTATGGCTGTTATCGCAAGGTCGTTTGCGTGAGTTTGAATCCGAGGGAGATTATTTAGGAACTTCTTATGAGTTCCGTTGTTCGGGTGTGAAAATTCCTTGGAAAACCGAAGATTGCGTAGTGATAACTTCATCAGGTTGTTCCGAGACCGAAAGAGCGATTTTGATGAAGGATTTGTTGCAAAATTATTTGGAATCGTCTTGTTTTCAAAATTCGGTTCAAGGTTTTGTCAAGGATAAGAATGCATTAACGATTGTTAGTTTAAAGAGAACAAAGTGAAAGCCATAAAATTAAAATTAATGAGAACGGTTTTAGCAATAAGGAAGATTCTTTTTAGGAAGATATCGGCAGTTGGCTTAATTGTTCTTTTTCCGTTTTCATTGCCGGGACTGGATTTTCATTATGACTATAAAGATCGCTATGACAGTTGTTTAGCCGATAATACGGAAGGACCCCATAATAAAAGCATTCAAGGAATGTTGAAAGATATCGGGAATCGTATACTTTCGGAACAGTCTGAGGTCGTAAGTAAAAATAATGTTTCCGATAATGATAAGGATCCGTTCGATATCGTGGAATCGAAAACGATTCCTATGGATTGCGATTTCATCGAAAACACTGTGGATATTACTTTTGTTGATAAATGTAAGCAAGAGCCGTTATCAACGGGTTATAAACAAGCCGTGACTTGCGCCGACTTTAAGGAACAGGGGTATACCATTAATTTTAGTGATATATCGGTCATCGAGTTATTGCAATTCGTCAGTAAGATTTCCGGAATTAATTTTGTTTTTGATCACAATGATTTGCAATTTAACGTAACCATAGTTTCCTCCGATCCTACTTCAGTTGAGGATTTATCGACAATTTTGTTGCAAGTTTTGAAAATGCATGATTTAAAAGTTGTGGAGCAAGGGAATAACGTTCTTATTTATAGAAATCCTAATATTTCTAAATTATCGACTATCGTTACTGATGCTACAAGCAATAAAAATTGCGATTCCGTCGTTGCGACTCGTGTTTTCAGATTGTATACTTTGACTCCCACCGCAGCCGTCGGTATCATCAAACCCCTACTTTCCGCGGATGCCATAATCAGTCCGTCCGAAACGACACGACACATTGTCATATCGGACTTAGCGGGTAATATCGAAAAAATTTCAGATTTATTATTAGCTCTCGACAGTCCCGGTACTACTTTAGATATGATCGAGTACGAAGTGAAATACGCGAATCCGACTTCTTTAGTCAACTATTGTCAAGACGTTTTGGGAAGCATGGCCGAAGAAGATTTATTTCAGGTTTTTTCACAGCCGGACACTAATAAAATTTTCGTGATTTCATCACCAAGATTAACCGGCAAAGCGTTGCAATTATTCAAATCCTTAGATGTTCCTGAAATGGCTAGATCCATTGGCGAAGAACATCAACAGCAGGTTATTTCTTCCAACAGCACAAGCGCTAAAAGCAATCGATTTTTCATGTATAAGCTCAAATATCAAAACGGGCAAACGATAGCTAAGTCTTTGCAGGATATAGGATATAAT
Source organism: Victivallaceae bacterium (assembly GCA_036659455.1). Classification (NCBI taxonomy): domain Bacteria; kingdom Pseudomonadati; phylum Lentisphaerota; class Lentisphaeria; order Victivallales; family Victivallaceae; species Victivallaceae bacterium. The sequence goes on along the minus strand of JAVXCN010000001.1, from coordinate 664,844 downwards.
CTTTACGTCACCAGTTCATTGGACGATAACTTTATTAACACTATCAATAGTGTTCAATGGGTTGAAGTGAATAACTCAGTAGTTGTTACGGGGAACCAATCCAACGTAGATAAGGTTGTTACCCTTCTTGACGGTCTGGATCTACCTCCTAAACAAGTTTATATAGAAGTTTTGATCTTGGAAACCAGTCTCGAAAGTTCTTGGGATTTTGGGGTTCAATGGGTAGCTTTAGGCGATGATCAAAATAAAGTAGCTTATGCATCCGGGTTAATGAATAATGCACCTACAGGCTCTAATCTAGGAGCTACTCCGGGAGTCGTTCCGAATCCAGGCTCAATGCCGTTGCCCATGCCGAACAATTTATTCGGTTTTAACGATTTCTCAAACGCATCTTCCGCATTCGGATTGGGTATTATAGGTAATGTTCTTAGTCATAAAGGAAAATCGTTTTTAACTTTAGGAGCCTTATTAAGTGCTCTTGATCAGAACGGAGATACTGCCATTGTTCTTAATCCTAGAATTATGTCTCAGGATACGCAAACGGCTAAATTCTTCGTCGGTCAAAACATCCCTTATCAAACGACAAGTACGATTATTCAGGAAACGGGAACGGTTACTCAAAATATTGAGTATGCCGATGTCGGTGTTGATTTAACGGTTACCGCAACTATTGCTCCTAATAATGTCGTCAGCTTACAGATTGAACAAACGATTTCCGAGTTGCAATCGGCTGTAGGTACTCTTACTCCGACAACTAACAAAACTTTAGCTTCGACACGGCTTCAGGTTCCCGACGGTTGTTTTTTGGTTATGAGCGGACATATCAGAGATAAAACTACTAAAATAGAATCCGGAATCCCTATTTTAAGTTCCATTCCGATTTTGAAACATTTATTCGGACGTACGGTAGATCAAAGACAAAAACGAAATATCGTTATGTTCATTAAACCGAAAGTCATTGCTAGCTTCGATGAAGGGACTGTACTCACAAATAAAGAAGGATATCGATACAACTGGGAGTCCGATAAAGGATCAATGGGTATCGCACCTCGTCAAGCACCCGAATGTGAAAGACCTCCGGTGATTAATAATAGCTCTTCCGGAATCACTGAGTTTTCAATGGATTAGAATTCTTGAATTCTAGTCCTCGGTTTCATTATACTGCCACCGGTTAGCCTAAATAGCTCAGGTGGTAGAGCAACGCATTCGTAACGCGTAGGTCGTCGGTTCGAATCCGGCTTTGGGCAATTCTTTTCCTTAATAGTTCAATAAAAGACATATCCAAGAGACCTTTTTCGGTTAAACGGCTGACTCTTTAACGATAACTTTACTGCAAAGGTCTCTTAAATATTTCGAACGTATTTTGGTTATTTCATCCGGATTAGGCGTGTTTGTCGGTGTTGATTGATTCACCATTAGATATGCTCGTCGGATATTCCAAAACGCTTGAGTAATGATGGAAGTATTGTCCTTATTTTCGAGCCAGCCGATTTCCAGTCCTAGTTTAATAAGACTGAAAGCATTTAAAGCTTCCGATAACTCCAACTGATAAGAATGAGTGATCAATCCTAAGGCTCTCATAACCTTATCTTTCAAAAGTTGATTATCTTCGGTTAAAAGTGTTTTTCTCAATCCTAGTTCTGCAACCATAGCTTTTGTACACCAGATACGTATTGAAGAAATGATATTTTCTTCGGTTAAGCCCAAAGAACAAGAATTACGGATCATAACGATATTACCGGGGAAATGAAGAGGTTCCGTTAACAGGTTTCCTATTTCACCGTCGAAATTTGCATAAGTGAGCTCATTTTTCTCTTCTATCAATTCATTGAATTTTTTCAATTCGAAAAGAAGCGGAAGATGTAGAAAAATTCCGAGAGATAAGCCTGTGCCGCAATATTTAGGGTTAGTAGTGAGAAAACCGAAATCATCGGCAAAAGCAAAGCCTACTTGCTTGTGGAAAGCGCTATCTATTTGATTTAAACGAGACCAGTTGTTCTCTAGATCTTGATTGAAGTCAATAAGGTGAAGTATGACATGGTCGGTTACGTTTAAAGCTATACAAAAAGACATCGAATCATCTTTGATAAAAGCCGTCATCTCCGGATTGGAGAGACCTTGATTGAACAAAAAATGTTCCAAAAAGATTTCTTTTTGCCATGGAGTCAAATCTTTCGTTTTTATTAAAACCGGGTTATTAATCGTTCCCGGATTCTGTCGGCAAGTATCCAAAACGAGTTGATCAATAGCGTGACATTGTTCCGATGTCAAACGATCCTTAAATTTAAAATTAGAGAAATTACGAGACAAAGAGAGCGTTGAAGCAAACCATACATTATGTAGGTTTAATGCTGCTCGTGCTTTCATTAAACATTCTATTGTATTTTCGGAATTATTCATATGCCGGCATATCATTCGTAGTTTTTTGCAGTGCTTTGATTTGATCGCGTATTAGCGCTGCTTGCTCGTATTCTTCTTTAACCAATGTTTCTTTTAGGGCTTCGTTAAGAGCTATCACTTGTAATACGGGATTGATTTCGCGAATCTCTCCCGGGTGTTTCCCTATATGTAAAATACCGGAATGTTTGTCCGATGAAAAACAACGAGAAATTTTATTGGCTTTCGTGAGTAGAGGAATCAATAACTCCTTAAAGACTACATAACACTGTGAGCAGCCTAGACTTTCATTAGACTCTACTTGTTGCCATGTTATTTTACAGTTACCGCATTCGATAGACAGATGGGCATTACGTACAAGCTTGGATAAGGAGAAATCTTTGCCGTAACGTTCCGTTTGCGGAGAGGGGCATTCGTTACACAAATACGTTCTGGTTATCAATTCACCGTCAACACAAGTATAACAAACTTTAGCCGGTTTCTTACAACGAGAACATTCAGACGAACTACTACAAGAACTTTCCATAGAATACGTAATCGATTAGATAGCGTGATTCTACTTATAGATAAAAATAAACACAACTTCGCTTTAACTCAATTGTATTTATTTTTAGGAATTGAATTTGAGTCTTGAAGGATTTGAACCTGCGACCCCCTCATTAAAAGTGAGGTGCTCTAACCGCTGAGCTAAAGACCCATGAAAACCTGTTTTGACCCCAAGGGGATTCGAACCCCTGTTACCGGAATGAAAATCCGATGTCCTGGACCAGGCTAGACGATGGGGCCAAATAGAGTGAGAACTATAACCGTTTATATCCTTTCGATCAAGATATTAAATAGTTATTATTTCCGCTTCCTTATCTTTTGTCAAATCATCCATAGCTTTGCAATATTTGTTCGTAAGGTCCTGAATTTTCTTTTCGGCACCTTTGATTGCATCTTCGGTTTGGAATTCGACAAGTTTTTTCTTTTTAAGTTTATCGTTTGCATCATGACGAACATTACGCACGACAATCTTGGCTTCTTCATTCTTCTTACGGGCTTGTTTTACCATTTCCGCTCTTAAAGTAGCGTCAGGCTCAGGTATCTTAATTCGAATGATATTTCCTTCAACTTCCGGTTGAAGATTAAGATTAGCCATCATAATGCCTTTAGCAATAGAAGATACATTATTTTGGTCATAAGGAGTGACCAGCAATTGACGCGTTTCCGGTACCGATATCGAAGCAGCCTCCGAAAGTCTCATGGAAGTGCCATAGACGTCAACGGTAACATTTTCAATTAGAGCCGGATTAGCTCTTCCCGTACGTAACCCTTTCAATTCTTGTTGAAGACACACAACGGCTTGCTGCATTTTTTTTTCTATTTCATCAATAAAACTCACAATCTATTCCTCAATAAGAGTTCCGATAGAAGGATCCAATAATGCGTTCTCTAAAGAATATTTTTCGAAACTGAAAATTCTGATAGGGATGCCGGCATCTTTACAAAGAGAAATAGCGGATGCATCCATAGCTTGCAGTTGTCGTGACAAAAATTCTCCGTAAGAAATGGTTTCGAATTTAACCGCATCAGGAAACTCCATTGGATCTTTATCGTAAACACCATCTACGTGCATGGTCGCTTTAAGTAAAAGTTCCATCTTTAACTCACAAGCCCGTAATGCCGAAGCCGTGTCCGTGGTTAAATAAGGAGTTCCGGCACCGGTCGTACAAATTACTATATGACCGATGTTAAGTGCATCAAGTGCTTTTTGAGGACTATATAAATCGGCTATTTGCGGACAGGATAAAGTCGAAGTCAATAAACAGGGGACTTGTTCTTCTTTGAGAGCGTCGGCCAAAGCCATGCCGTTGATCAGTGTTGCCAACATGCCCATTTGATCGGCGGAAATCCTATTGATATGCAATTCTTTTTGTTCCTGCATGCCCCTGAAAATATTACCGCCGCCTAATACTATGGCCGTTTTGACTCCGAGATTTTGAACGGATTTAATTTCCGCCACCAACCGTCGAAGCTTAACTTCATCAATCCCTGTATCTTGCGGTTTAGAGAGAGCCTCTCCGGATATTTTAAATAATACGCGCCTTGGTAACTGCATCATCGTTTCAGTTATTCTCCTACCTTCCAACAGATAAATTGATTAATAGATACTGTTTCGCCTTGATCTTTTGCAAAGTCTTCCAAAAGTTGAGCTATGGTCTTAGTTCCGTCTTTAACATAGGCTTGACACAACAAACAGCTTTCTTCAAAGAAAGTTTTCATTTTGCCGGCCAGGATCTTATCTATGACGGCTTGCGGTTTGCCCTGAATTTGAGTCATGGCAACATCACGCTCTCTTTGAATGATTTGTTCCGGTACGGCGGATTCATCCAAATAATCCGGTTTGCAAGCTACTATGTGAAGAGCTATGTCTTTAGCTAGCTGACCGGCGTTTGCACTACCTTCAAGAACGACTAAAGAAATCGAACGACCGTCGGAATGGGAATATACACCCAGACTGACGTTAGGTTTTTCCTTTTCTACTTTTAAAATTCTACGAACACGAATATTTTCTCCTAGGCTCTGCATAAAGACGGCTTTGTATTCGTCCAAGGTCAATGAGGTATCTCCGGAAAAAGGAAGCAATAAGAAATCGGAAACGTCGGCAGGTGAAGATTTCAACAACTCGTTTGCCAAATTCTCGGCAAATTCTCGGAATTTAGCATTAGTGGCAACGAAATCCGTCTCAACATTAACTTCTATCAATGCAGCTCCTTGATCTCCGATTTTAAAAGCCACATAACCTTCTTTAGTTTCACGACTTTCTTTTTTTCCGGCAGATGCAAGACCCATTTTTCTAAGACAAACAACGGCCTCTTCAATATCATTACCGGAAGCTTCAAGAGCTTCCTTACACTTGGTTAATCCGACTCCCGTTCGTTCTCTAAGAGCTTTAATTAATTCCATAGAAGCGGCGACCATTATTCCTGTCCCCCTTCATATTTCATTGTAAGAAGAGTCTCTTCCTGGGGTCCACCGGTTTCATTACTTTCTTTCGATAAACGCTGCATCGGCATGCCCATTTGCTTCTTAGTATCGGTAATAACATCCCTAATAGCCGAAATAATGACTTTAATACTCTTTAAGGAATCGTCGTTACAAGGAATGACGTAAGTAATAGGTGTCGGATCGCAGTTGGTATCGACCAAAGCACAAACCGGAATGCCTAATTTCGTAGCCTCAGCAACGGCAATCCTCTCGTAGCTCGGATCTACGACAATCAGCAAACCGGGACGATTTTTCATATAACGAATACCGGAAAGGTTTCTATCCAATTTTTGCTGCTTTTTGGATAAAAGGGACAACTCTTTTTTTGTTAAGTCGTTATCGTCGGTGGCGGACAGTTTTTTTTCCGTATCTTCAAGAGTTTTTATCGACTGTCGAATAGTGGACATATTCGTCAACATACCGCCGAGCCAACGTTCACAAACATAGAATTCGCCGCAAGCTTCGGCAGATTCTTTAATAACATTTTTGGCTTGCTTTTTAGTGCCGACAAATAAAATGGACTTATGACTTTCAACGGTTTTTTTTATTACGGGAAGTGCCATCCGAATTTGATTCAAGGTCTTGGCCAAATCAATGATGTAAAGACCGCTTTTTTCTTCAAAGATGAACCTCTTCATACGTGGATTCCAACGACGTTTTTGGTGTCCGAAGTGCGCTCCGGCTTCCATTAATTCTTTAACGGATATACTCAAATTTTCCAAGCTTTGTACCTTTTATGATTAAACATTATTTTAACATCGCATCCTACCTTTAGATAGGATTTCAGTCTTGGGTAACATTAGCGCCCGATCAGAATCGAACTGACACCGGTAGCTTGGAAGGCTACAGCTCTACCATTGAGCTACGGGCGCAACGAAAACAAAATGAGCATATTCAACGGAAAAATTTACCGCAATACAAAAGAGAATTTGAGATGAAAGACGGGATTTTAAATCCCGTCTTTCATCTCAAATCAATTATGAACCATTGCGTATTTTTTAGAATCTGAAAATACCGCTTACGTAAACGGCTTGTTCGTCGACAAATCTGGCTTCGGCGGTGACGGCTATGCAATCGAGATCCACTAAACTCGTTCCGACTACGAAACCACAGACTTTTCGGGAACGTAAATTATTCAATTTTAAAGAAACGGATTGGAAAGCTCTATTTCCCATATTAACGGCTGCTCCCGGAGTAGCCGGGAAGACGGGATTAGGAACATCTCCGGATTGTTTAACATGGAGACCGTGCATTTTAAATTTAGCTTGAGAGAACTTGATTCCCGTGTAGGGAGCGAAAAATCCGATTTTATAAGTTAAACCCAACCCTGCTTGCCATTCGCTATAATTGATTTTTGCCGTTTGGGTAGGGGCTGTGGCTGGTAACGGAAAGGTCGTTGCTTCGAAATAACCCAGGGGATCGGTAGTCTTAAATTGAGCATAATTACAAATGACGTTAAGATCTTTTATTTCCGGATGGGCTTGAAAATACTGTACTTCCGCTCCGAGTGATAAATTATTGCATTTATAGAGAACTCCTTTCAATCCCAGTCCCCAAGAAAAAATCGATTTCGTATAAATTTCTACCGTGCCGTTATTAATGGATTGGTTAGGAGCTGTCGTAGCTGCAGCTCCGATGACGCCGACTAGGTTAAAAGCAGACGAAGGACCTTTTATGTAAGCATCGGAAGAACCTAATACTCCGAACGCTTCGAAACGATCCCAAATATTGAGAGCAGTATAAAGCGCCTGCGTCGATATTTCCGAAGACATCATTTTTACGTCGTATGCAGGGTTAGGAGTGTTGGCAGCAGGAATCGAAATGGTCTTCGGCACTGAATGAGTTCTCAGAACTCTATCAAATACGTAATCTCCGTAAAAACCGGTTTTGATATTGATGGAATCACACCAAGAAGCGCAAGGATTTGAACAGGGGCCACAACAAGAAGATTCCAATCCCTCCCATAAAATTCCGTCAGGTAATAAACCGGCATCATTCGGATTCCCTAGAGGTAATGCTTGAGCGCATGAGCTGATAATTACCAGAGTAATAAGAGTCGACAATAGTTTTTTCATACCTAACCTAGGAGTTGATAAATATTTGATTTAAAAAAGGTTTAAAATCTAATTTGTCCGTTTATATAGACGGCATTTTCATCGATCATACGAAGCTCTCCCGTTAAACAAGCTTGCTCGCACTGCATCAAAGTCGCTCCGAATACGAAACCGACCGACCGTTTGGTTTTACAATTATTTAATTTCACGCACACGCCTTGGAAGTCCCCATTGGCTGCCGGATTATTTCCGGGTGTAGCAGCTAAAAGTTCAGGGTTAGGCAAAATATTTGTAGTCGTTAAATATTGAGGAACAATCATTCCACCCATTTTGAAATTGGCTCTGGACCATTTGACCGCAATATAAGGCGTCAACATGTTAACGCTGTAAGAGAGACCAATCCCCCCTTGCCATTCGTTATATTTCATTACGGTTCGGCTCGAAGGAAGCGTAGTAGTAGCCGGTAAAACACTGTTGTTCATGGTTGCGGAAGGATAGGCCTTAGGGTCGTGAACCTGAAATTCGCCGTGAGCTGAAATGACGTTTAATTGAGAAATAGTGGGTTTCGCTTGAGAATACTGCGCTTGTATGCCTAGAGTAGCACATCCGTTTTCCCATAACGACCGACGAGCGCCTACGCTCCAGGCAAATCCGTAATTGGAGTATACTTCAACGGTTGCATTATTGAGGGCTTTATTAGCCGGCGTAGTACCCGGAACATAAGCTGTCGCTTGAGTTCCTATGAGGTTGAAAGCTGCGGATGAACCTTTGAGATCGGTTTTTGAAGATCCTAGAGTTCCGAATACGTCCAAAACATTCCATAGATTAAGTGCAAAATATCCGGACGAAGTAAATAATTCACAATCGAACATATCTTTTTCGAAACTCGGATTGGCACCGGGATTTGCCGGAGTGTTCGGAGGTAAGTTAGTCATTGGTTCAACATCGGATCTTAAAATTCTATTGAAAACATAATCCGCATAAAAACCGGTTCTTAGACTAAGAGCTCCGCAACAAATCGAACAAGGATCATGGGGTTCCGTACAACTGCCGGCAAAGAAAATTCCTTGTTCCATTAACCCGGCTTCTCCGGGATTGCCTACAGGGAGAGCCGAAACGGAGAACGTCGTAAAAAGAAGAGCTGTTAAGGAAACTACGAACGATTTTTTCATAACGGACCTTAGTTTTAAATTTCGTGACTTATTTTCTGCTTATAAAAAAAAACCGGCTTAAAATTCCAGCGGTTATTAAATTTTTTTTATCACAAGCGCATTTAGGGTAATAATAAGAATTTGCGAAGGGATGATTATGTCGTTTCACTCACTAAACCCGGAATAAAGCATTTATGAATAGGGCATTTTCGTCGATTAATCGCCCTTCAACGGTAACCGAAATACGATCGTCTTCTATAAATGTAGCTCCAAAGGCTAATCCGTAATGTTTTCGGGACTTTAGTTTATTGAGCTTAAGACATACCGAATGAAATCCTCCGGAATCCAGGGTATTGGCATTACTTGTTAATGCGGAAAAAGAATTTAAATTTACTGCCGAAACGGGTTTCGGAATAACCAATTCCTTTCCGTCAAGATTGACTCCGGATAACTTAAAAGCAATATAAGGTATAAAATCATTGAGTCTCGAAGATAAACCTAGAGAGCCTTGCCATTCTTTAGATTTAATTCGAGCTCTTCGAGTTGGTGGAGTCGTTAAAGTATCGACAAGGATACCGTTATTCAAAACCGTCGATTCATAGCCCAAAGGATCTTCGATGGTAAAATTAGTCACATCGGAATAAACGTCGATATGATTGATATTGGGATTGCAACTGCCGTACTGAAAAGATGCGGCTATCGTGAAATAATCCGATTTTATAATCGCCAGTTTAGTTCCGGAACTCCAAGCAAAATCGGAATCGGTACGGATTTTAATACTTCCGTTGTTTACGGCATCGTTTAAAGGAGTCGATCCGGGAGTAATGGCAGTTTTAGAAAAGGTACCGACTAAATTGAAAGCCGAAGAGGGACCTTCAATTCTTTCGTGAGTAGCTCCGAACGTTCCGAAAAATTCCAATCGATTTTTAAAATTCAGTCCGATGTAGACCGCATTACTAATGGATTCGCTGTCATACATATTTTTATTTAAAGCGGCATTAGGGTATTGCGTTCCCGGGATCGGCACCTGTCCGGTATTTGAAAGCCTGTCGATAATGGAAGTAGTCGATGCCGTATCGGTTTTTAAGAAGCGGTTAAAAACATAGTTTCCGTAAAAACCGCTTTTAAGATGCAAAAAAGAAGCAGTCGGAGATGCGGTTTCATTCGAATAATCTTGCGAGAATATGGCACCGTCCCATAAAGCTCCGATTTCTGCCGGATTACCGACGGGAAGAGCTTGAAGAAAAGAAGTTAAACAACAGGCCATAATGACGAGTCCCGTTTTCAAAAACGTTTGTATCGGTTCAAGCATGCAAGGCCCTTGGATTTGTTTAATTAAAACCTAATCTTTCCGTTAACATGAAAAGCTAATTCGTCAATGAAACGCGCTTCAAGGGAAAGAAGCATTTTTTGAGAGTCTACTAATGTGCTTCCTGCAACCACCCCCCAATGTTGACGAACTTTTAGATTATTCAATTTTACGCAGACGCCTCTAAAATCTTGATTCGCTGTTGTGGCCGGGTCGACTCCCGGAGTGGCAGGGATATAAAGGTTAGCCAGATTGCCTATGGGTTGAGGCACCGTTACGTTTTCCATTTTGCAATTGGCTTTCGACCATTTCATTCCTATATAGGGGACGAAAACTCCGATTTTCCAGGCAGCACCTGCCCCGAATTGCCATTCGTCATATTTTAAGGGAGCGCGTTTTGTGGGAGCGGTGGCAGGCAAGACATTGGTTGCTATTTGTTTAGCAGCAAATCCTTTAGGATTGATAAGATAAAATTGTGCTGAGTTGGAAAGTATGTTCAAAGTATCGATTTTGGATCGATTTTCGAAATATTGCCCTTCGGCTCCTAAAGAAAAATTGCTGCATCGTAGAACGGTAGCTCGCGCACCTATGCTCCAGCACAAATCCGTTCTTGAATCAATCTCAATGACCGAATTATTAATGGCATCTTCCAATCCACTTGTTCCGGCCGTAAAGACGGTTCCGATAACTCCGGATAAATTAAACGCCGTAGATGGTCCTTGCAAATGCATATTTGTCGTGCCGATCGTACCGTATAGATCGAGTCGTTGACAAATATTTAAAGTCAAAGAACCCGCATTAGTGAACATACGAGCTACGGACATTTCTTGATTGTAAGCAACGTTAGGTATAAGGGTTGTAGGAGCGGCAGTGGCTATCGTATTCGGTAGTCGGGAAGTTGGGGCTACATTTGTTTTGAGATCTCTGTCGATCACATAGTCGCCATAAAATCCGAGCTGACAATTCAGAATATCGCAGAAATTTGAATTGCAATCTTCGCGACAACAGATGTCACTACAACACAAACCGTCAACCATATCTGAGGCACATTCATAAGAATCCCACACAAGCCCGGATTGAAGAAGCCCTGCGGCATCGGGATTTCCCAAAGGAAGTGCTTGTAAAGAATAGGTAGCTCCAAACAGAGCCAGAGACGTGATAAAGAACAATTTCCTCATAGTGGCCTTTAATTGATAACAGAATTTCTTTTTCTATAAAAAAAATACATTATAAATGCCAGATATTTATTCCGGATTTTTGACAAAAAAAAAACGGGACAGGTAACAAACCCATCCCGATAACAAATGAAACCAAATGATTCTCTAAACTTAGAATCTGAATTGACCGTTAACGTGAACGGCTCTTTCGTCAATCAAACGAGCTTCGGCAGTAATGGATACTTTGTCGGCATCGATTAAAGTAGCTCCGATAGCTATACCGCAAGATTTTTTGGATTTTAAGTTGTTCAGTCTCAAACAAACTCCTTGGAAGACTTCGTTAACAGCTGGAGCTGCGTTCGGAGCAGGTGGTGCCGATGGATTGGGTGCTACACCAGCAGGTTGAGGAATGACCAACCCGTCCATTTTAAAGTTGGCTTTGGCCCATTTTACGGCTACATAAGGAGTGACGGAATTCACACGATAAGAAAATCCTAAACCGGCTTGCCATTCGTTGTAATTGATTTTAGCTTTTTTATTAGGAGGTGTCGTAGCTAGAACGGGAAGTATTGCGTCATTCATTTCCGCAGCAACATATCCCATAGGATTACTAATTTGGAACTGCGCAAGATTGGACTCTACGTTCAGTTGAGATACGTTGGGATAAGCTTTAGCATACTGAAATTCAGCTCCTAAAGTGGCGCATCCGCATTCCCATAGAGAACCTTTAGCTCCGATACTCCAGGAAAAATCGGCATTCGTGTAGATTTCAACGTCCCCGTTATTAATAGCTTGGTTAACTATAGTCGTCCCAGCCGCGAAAGCCTCATCATAAGTACCTACCAAGTTAAATGCTGAGGAACATCCTCTTACGTAGGCCGAGGTGGCACCTAAAGTCGTAAACACATCGAAACGGTCCCAAATATTCAAGGCAATGTAACCGGCATTCGTGAATAAATTGGAGTCGAACATGTCTTTATCATAAGCAGCGTTAGGGTTGGTTGTAACGGTAGTAGGGAAACCTGTAGTGAGAAATTTGTCAGGAAACCCGGTAATCTGCTCGGGAACATTCGTAGTAAAAAGACGGTTGAATACGTAGTCTCCGTAGAAACCGGCTCTTAAACTGACGGAATCACACCAAGTGGCGCAAGGGTCGCAAGGATCACCGGCAACGCCTTCCCAAAAAATACCGTCGATTAAAGAACTGGCTTCACTAGGATTTCCTACAGGCAAGGCTTGTACGGAAGCGCCAGCGACAAATGCAGCAGCTAAAGCTGTCACAAAGAGTTTTTTCATAATTACCTCTAAAAGATTTTTCTCTTAATTCATAGTACATCATTTCTAATGCTCTATATCTGATTTCAAGCAGTTGTCTATAAAAATAACTCTGATTCTACTGTAATCCATCTTTTTAGATGCTTTGCAAGAGTATACACAACGCCATGGCGTGAGCACCAAGCCCGCCAAACCAAATCGTAACAAATTTTTATTTTTATAGTAAAGAAAGGAATAGTATTTTAAGTTGCAAAAATTTAATCCTTCGGTGTCATTGGAAAAAAAAGTCGTTTCTTAGAAAACGTCTTCGTATAGGCTTCTGAATGGATATGTCTTTTATTATGAATAAACTAGTTCTTTTGCAAACGCAGTTTCGATCGAATGATGAAATGGTTTAAATCCGAAAAACCCACTTCTTTTTCAGACAAACTTAATGGATTGTTGACAGTCACGTCGATCATTTTATTTATGATGATTTTTCGCGTATGGCATCTTTCGATCGTACAACACAATCAAAAGTTAGCAGAAGCCTATAAACCGCAAATCAGATCCGTGCTTCGGAAGGTCAATAGAGCTACGATCGTCGATCGTGACGGAATTACTTTAGCCATTAATAAACCGCAATATAACGTGACGATTTCATACGGTTTGATTCGAGATCTTCCCGCAAGAATATGGAAGAAAAATTCGGATGGGACGAAAACGAAAATTTTCGTTCGACAATCGTATATCACATGTTTGGCTCAATTATTGGCTAAAGAACTGAACATCGATCGTTTATTCATAGAAGATATTATTAAGGCTAAGGCTTCCGTTTTAGGTAACATTCCCTGCTTAATCAAGGAAGGCATTTCGGAAAAAGAATATTATCGTATTAAAAGTTTGGAAAAAGATTGGCCCGGCTTAAACGGTGAGATTGCTTCACGAAGGTATTATCCTTTAGGAAAAATTGCCGGAGACGTAATTGGACATATAGGTCCGATCAGTCGAAGCGAATACAACGGAATCACTCAAAAACTCAGTTATTTCAGAGAGTTCGTACGGGCTTGGGAAGAAGGTGAAGATATTGAATTGCCTAAAGGTTGCATCAATATGGATGAAGTTTGTGCTCAATTGGATAAATTGGAAAAGGCTTCATACGGTATTCATGATTTAATCGGAAAAGCAGGAATCGAAAATACGTATGACACTTCCTTAAGAGGTATGCCGGGGAAACGGCACTATCTTATAGACAGAAGAGGAAATTTTATCCGAGAATTGGAAAAAAGTTCCGCAGTCGTTCCCGGGAACAAGTTGATTTTGTCTTTGTCTTCGGAGTTGCAGGAATTTGCGGAACGATTACTTCTCGAACATGAAAGCGGTAATTCCGTACGAACGACGGAATCTTTAAAGAAAAAAAATAAAATACCTCCGCTGGTTCCTTGGATCAAAGGAGGTGCCGTTATAGCTTTGGATCCTAATACGGGAGATGTTTTGGCTATGGCTTCATCTCCTCGTCACGATCCGAATGATTTTGTGTCTTTGAAAAGAAATGATTTGGATTATGTGGAGGATAATTGGGGGGCTTTAAGAAGATGGTTGGAAACGGAAGAGCATATAGCCGAAATTTATGATTTTAAGAAGTTTTTGATTCGAGAAAAAAGAGACTCCTTGACCGGGCGTGTTTATGATGAATGTTTGGAGCTGAATTTAGGTAACTATCTCGATTTGATTTTATCGGATCAATCTTCGGTAAAACAGGTTTTTAAATCGTATGATTCTTTAGCGCATGCCGTTTTCGTTCAAAGGAAAATGAAACGATTAACTGAATTTTTTTTTGATGAATCGATAAAATTACCCCTTTCAGTGATTCTTGACGGGATTTTCGGTAATGACGATAAACATATACGGATCGGAGAAATATGTTCTTTGCAAGAGAAAGAGTTTTTCGAAAAACGGTATGCGTTTCATTATTCGGACATAGAAGATATCGTCGTTGCTTTACGACCCGTATTCGATAAATTGCTTTTGAATTACGACAAGTTGTTATTAACCGATCTTTATCGTCTGATTATTTCCGAAGAACGCATGACTTCCGATTTATTATCGGTAATAGGAGATATGTCTTTAGCCGAATTTCGACAAACGGAAGGATGTTTCATATCGGTAAGGCATATATGTCGATCGATTATTAAGGATGTTTTTTGCGAACGTCACTTCAGTGATTGGCGTAATAAACATTTTGCGGAACATCTGTCGGAATACAGACGACGGGAAGTCGCTGCCGGGAAAAAATATTCCTCTCCTTATACGGATTGTTTGGATCAACAAAAACGACGTTTATTTGAAGATTTTTGGACGACACACGAAAAAGATTTCATTCTTTTTTTTCTAACCGGATGTTCAATCGAAGAAGATAAGGATATGTGGCCTTATTTCAATATTTTGTCGATTTGGCGACGGGAGCTTGCTGCCGGAGCTCATACGGCTTTGCATTGGCATCCTCATTATATCGATTTGAAAAAGCATCTGGCGGGATTACCAATCGAAAATTTTGAAGATTATTTTAAGTTATTCAGGGAATTTTCGGAATTGACGCGCCCTCTTTTAGGTAAATATTCCGTTTCGATTGTGGGGAACAAACCGCAGCTTGAAAAGGATTTAGCAGCTTTGTTTTATCCTTCTTACGGATACGGGTATTTGCGATCTTATGCTTTCAGACAAGCTACGACTATCGGATCGATTTTTAAAGTCGTATCCGGTTATTCGGCTTTGGCTCAAAGATACGTCAACATCCAAAATACGAACGAAGATCTGAATCCCTTAGTCGTTTTCGATTGTAAATCAGGGACCACGGACGGCAAGCAGTCTCATGTAGGATTTTTTTCGAACGGAAATCCCATTCCTCTTTTTTATAAAGGCGGCAGATTGCCCAAAAATGACTTTTTCGGTAGAGGGAGTTTGGATTTGATCCGAGCTTTGGAAATGTCCAGTAACTCATATTTTGCTCTTTTGGCCGGTGATGTTCTTGAAGATCCCGAGGACTTAAGTCATGCGGCTCTTCTTTTCGGATTCGGAGAAAAGACGGGGATCGATCTCCCGGGAGAATATCCCGGAAAAATTCCTGAAGACATTACTTATAATCGTTCCGGTTTATATGCTATGGCGATCGGCCAACACTCTTTAGTCGTAACGCCTTTGCAAACGGCAACAATGCTTTCTTCATTAGTGAACGGAGGAAATCTTTTGAAGCCGAGGATTGTTTTAAGAGAAGATGATTCGGAAGTGCGGTTTTTTGAACCCGTCGTTTTAAGAAAGATATTTTTACCGAAAGAAATATCCGACATCTTGAAACGGGGGATGCATCGGGTGATTAATGGAGAATACGGAACCGCAAGGTTCGTTAAACAAATGTTTTCTTCCGATCTGTTATCGCGAGTGATAGGTAAGACGAGTACCGCGGAAGTCATGGAAAGAGTGGGACTTGATTTACGACAGGGAGTTATGAAATTGAAACACATCGGTTTTGCTGCCGCTTCTTTTGAAGACAAGGAATTGTCTCGTCCTGATTTAGTTGTCGTTGTGTATCTTAGATATGGGGAATTCGGAAGAGACGCAGCTCCTTTAGCGTTAAAATTGATTGAAAAATGGGAATCCATGAAAAAACGAAATAATTTTTGTTGTTTCGAACGATAACGGCACGATTTTCGCTCTTCATAAAATTGTATAATGTTATGGGGAACGACGATCATGGATAAATTTTCCAAAATTCATCTGGCGAAAGAAAACCTTTGTCTTGGGATTAACCATTTTTTAAACGGAGAATTTGAAGAAGCGGAAAAATCGCTGGTTGAGGCGCTTGCTTTAGATCCCGAAGCTTCTTTGGCTTATTGTTATTTGGGTATTGTTGCGTTGGAAACCGGGCGTTTCGCGGAAGCTTTGGGGTGGTGTCAAAAAGGAATGGCTTCCGATCCTCAAGACAGTTATTTACGTTATTGTTACGGAGTCGCTTTGGATCGTAACGGAAAAACGGAAGAGGCTATTAAAGAATATTTGATTTATATCGACCTTCATGCCGACGATACCGAGTGCTGGTTCAGTTTGGGATGCGCTTACGATAAGTTGAAAAAATATGATGAAGCTCTGGGTTGTTTTAATAAGATATTGTCTTTGGAACCGTGGAATTACAAAGGTTTGTATAACAAGGCTTCCGTACTTTCAGAGATGGGTCAAAACGAGGAAGCCTTGTCCATTCTGGAAACGGCTGTGAATAAAAATCCTCTTTATTGGAAAGCTTGGATTAAGCTCGGCTTTTTATATTCTCAAAATAAAAATTGGTCCAAAGCTACCGAAGCTTATGAACATGTCGTAAGATTAAGACCCGATTTGTCCGATGGACATTATAATTTGGGCCTATGTTATCTCACTTCCCAAAGAAGCCGAACCGCATTGAAGGCTTTTGAAGAAGCCGTAAATTTGAATGCGGATGATGCCGATGCATATTTTTATATGGGCTTATCCTATATGGATTTAAAAGATCGGGAAAAAGCGATATCTGCTTTCGGTAAAACGTTATTGATTAATCTTGATCACGAAAGGGCGCATTATTTATTGGGATATCTTTATTATTTTGACGGCAATTTTGAAAAAGCCGAAAAAGAAGTCGCATTTTTGTTGAAGAAGGACTCTGCATTTGCTCCTTTGTTAAAAAAAGCCTTAATGGATAGTCAGGAATGGTCTTTAAATGATGCTTTATTTAATTAAAATGAAATTTATTAACTAAATAACTGTCAATATAGTGTGTTAAAACAAAATCTTTTCCTAAAAAGAATATCGTTATATCATTGAGATTCAATAAAATTATTTTTCGGATATTTTATGAACGATCGTTTAGTGACTGAGCTTCTTGATGATCGTATGCACTATAAATACGGGTTTTCTACGGATGTAGAGAGTGAAAGAGTGCAAAGAGGGCTCTCGGAAGAAATTATTCAAAATATTTCTTCTATCCGTAACGAACCCGAATTTTTAACCGATTTTCGAATGAAAGCCTACCGATATTGGAAGACTCTTCAAGAACCTCGATGGGGGAATTTTCAATATCAATCTGTTGATTACGAACGGTTGATTTATTTTTCCGCCCCTAAGCAAAAAGGAGCTACCGGTAAGCTGGAAGATGCCGATCCTGAGATTTTAAAAACTTTTAAAAAATTAGGCATACCGATTGACGAGCAAAAGCGTTTATTGAACGTAACCGTGGATTTGGTGTTTGATTCGGTATCGATAGGCACGACTTTTAAAAAAAATCTTGAAGATGCCGGGGTTATATTTTGTTCATTTTCGGAAGCTGCCCGTTCTTATCCCGATCTTGTCAAAAAATATTTGGGTTCCGTAGTTTCCTATAAGGATAATTTTTTCGCCGCTTTGAATTCAGCGGTTTTTACCGATGGATCATTTGTCTTCGTCCCTGCAGGTGTTCGTTGTCCCATGGAGATATCGACCTATTTTCGAATCAATGATAAAGAAGCAGGACAGTTCGAACGTACTTTAATTATTGCCGAAAAAGGTGCCTATGTCAGTTACCTTGAAGGGTGTACCGCACCTGCTTATTCATCTAACCAATTACATGCGGCAGTGGTGGAACTTGTGGTCAAAGAAAAGGCTCATGTCAAATATTCTACGGTTCAGAATTGGTTTTCGGGTTCTAAGGACGGTGGGAGGGGGGGCGTTTATAATTTTGTGACCAAACGGGGTCTTTGTCAGGGAGATTTTTCCAAGATTTCTTGGATACAGGTAGAAGTGGGGGCTGCCATAACTTGGAAGTATCCGAGTTGTATTTTAAAAGGCGACAACTCAGTGGGGGAATTCTATTCCGTAACTTTGACGAACGGATATATGCAGACCGATACCGGAACTAAAATGGTGCATTTAGGCAAGAACACTTCCTCTACGATAATCTCTAAAGGCATTTCGGCGGATTGTTCAAAAAATACTTTTCGCAGTCTCGTTTCAATGGGGAAAAAAGCTTTCGGTTCTCATAACTATACGCAATGCGATTCGATGTTGATAGGGAACCGTTGTCAGGCAACGACTTTTCCGGTCATTAAGTTGCAAAACGGACGTTCTTCCGTGGAACATGAAGCAAGTACTTCTCGTCTTCGTGAAGATCAATTGTTTTATTTAAAGAGTCGCGGTTTTAATCCGGAGCAGGCTATCGGTTTACTGGTTAACGGCTTTTGCTCGCAAATCATTAGTGAACTGCCTTTGGAGTTTGCTGAGGAGTCAAGAAAGCTTTTGTTATTGAAATTGGAAAATAGTGTGGGTTAGCGATGCTGGAAATAGAACATTTGCATGTCGTGTGCAATGACGGTCCCGAAATTTTGAAAAACTTGAATCTTCGAATCAATCCCGGTGAAAAACACGTGATCATGGGACCTAACGGAGCCGGTAAATCGACTTTGGCAAAAATTTTGCTCGGAGACCCCGGTCTTGAAGTTTCCTCGGGGCACATTTCGTTTTACGGGTCCGATTTATCGGAGCAAGCAACGGAAGAGAGAGTCGGTGCGGGACTTTTTGTCAGTTTTCAGAATCCGCCGGAAATTGCAGGGCTTGTGGGAAACACTTTATTATTCGAATCCTTAAATCATATACGGGCGTTTCGTAATGAGCCGGTATTGACGAGAAGCGAATTTCAGGTGCGTCTGTCCGATATGAAAAAACATTACGGGTTTAAGGAAACGGATGCTCTTTTGGAACGATCTTTCAATCAAGGATGCTCCGGTGGAGAAAAAAAGAAGCATGAGCTATTACAGATGTTGATACTGCAACCTGCTCTTACCGTTCTTGATGAATTGGATTCCGGTTTGGACGTCGATGCGATGAAGTTTGTCTGTGACTCCTTAAATAAATATTATGAAGATGAGCCGGAGAAATCCTTAATATTTATTACGCATTATCCGCAAATGGCTCAGCAAATTAATCCTGATTACGTACACGTTTTAAATGAAGGTGCGATCGTATTGACCGGAGGTCAAGAGCTCATTATGCGTTTGGAGTCGGAAGGATATGAGCGGTTGATTATTTCTTCTTGCGTTTCCGCAGATTAAAAATACGGTAGTTAAATATGAAAAACAGATATTCGGATGTCATGGGTTGTATTCCTTGGGTTGCAACGTTGGAAGCAACCGAGGCGAATGCCCTAACGAGTAAGGTTGTGTCCTTATGTGGCGAGCTTTCCCGGTTATGTGACGAGTCTCAATTTCGATGCGTTCTGATTAACGGTGTTTATGATTCCGTATCCTCTAGGCTTCCGGAAGGAGTTACGGTCATGTCTCGGCGTAAAGCTTCTTCTCGTTATAAATATTTTTTTACTGAAAAACCGGGTGATTCGATTGAGAGTCCTTTCATAAAATTTCATAAGAATCGGGATAATGACGGTTTATTCCTTTATTTTCATGATTCGGATAAGGTATTCGATATCGAAGTAATCAATAGTTATTCGGACCCTCGAGAGGTACATCATCCCGGGTTGTGTATCGTTGTGGGTAGAAATTGTGAAGTTCGAATGACATTACGAACGTTAGGTTGCCGAGGTCTTGAAACCGGGCGTATCAATGGGAAAATCGATTACTTTGTTCAAGAGGGAGGAACTTGTAGTGTCAAAGTTATGGGCAGTCGGCAATGTCGCGAGGAAATTTGGACTTTTATTTCGGAATTAATGACTGATTCCTACCATAAGACGGAGTTATTTCCGTCCAAAGGTTCGCAGGGATTGGTTTTTTATGACTGTCATACCATGTTGCGGGGTGATAGAGCCGAGAGCAAAATTACTTTGAAAGGTTCTTTAATCGAACGCAACCGTTTGTTCATAAACATATTTATGAAGCATATGTCTCGAGAGACCGTTTCTCGACAAGACATACGTACGATATTGGAAGATAGATCCGAAGTCGTTTTTCGAGGAGGGATATACGTAGACGTTCCTGCCGAACTGACACGAGCTTATCAAAAGCATGATTCCTTAGTTTTGAGCGATGAGGCTTTGGTTGAAACGCAGCCGTCATTGGAAATTTTTTCCGATAACGTAAAAGCTTCCCACGGAGCAACCATAGGGGGCTTCGAAGAGCCTGTAATAACTTATTTATCTGCTCGCGGATTATCGCGGCGAGTGATTGTCGAATTATTAAAGGAAGCCTTTTTAAACGGTGTTACTGCAGAAGATGAATGTGAAGCTTGATACGAAAAAAGATTTTCCGATGTTCTCTCGTCTTATTAACGGTCGTCCATTGATTTATCTGGATACGGCGGCAACGGCTCATAAGCCTGCTTCGGTTGTAGAGGCTGTCTCCGATTTTTACGGAAAATATTACGGGACCGTTTTTAGAACTACTTATGCACTATCTCAAGAGGCCTCTTTTAAATATTGCGCAGTTAGGGACAAAATCAGAAATTTTCTGAATGCCGAACGCAGCGAAGAAATTGTATTTATGCGAGGAAGTACTCACGCAATAAATATTTTAGCCAGATCTGCCGTTGAAGAATTAGTACCGGAAGGAGGATGTATTTTGCTTTCCGATATCGAACATCATGCTAACGTCATATCTTGGCAACTGGCCGTAAAATACCGAAATATAAAAATTAAACAAATTATGACGGATTCCGAAGGCTTTCTTTTAAAGGATCATTTGGAATCGTTATTAAAGCAAGGAGCCGATTTCGTTAGTATTCCGCATATATCCAACGTATACGGAAGTATTCAGCCGTTAAAGGAGATTGCTGAGTTAGTCCATAAATATGGAGCTTTTTTATGTATAGACGGTGCCCAAGGGGCTCCTCACGTGCCCGTAGACGTCAGGGATACGAATGTCGATTTTTACATATTTTCCGGTCATAAGCTTTACGGGCCCACCGGGATAGGCGTTCTTTACGGCAAATACGAATTATTGGACCGATTGCCTCCGATTGAAGGCGGCGGTGATATGGTGGAAGTGTATGATCCGGAGAACATAATTTTTGCTAAGCCCCCGATGAAATTCGAAGCGGGCACTCCCTCGATAGCATCCGTTCACGGATTGGGAGCTGCTATCGATTACGTCACTTCTTTCGGTATGGATGCGATTTTTGCCTGGGAAAGGATCCTTGTCAAAAAAGCTTTAGATCTTTTGAGCGATTTTGAAGGTCTTCACATTTTAGGGACGCTATCTCCCGATCGACGAGGATCTTTGATCAGCTTCTCTATAGAGAACTTACATCCCTTTGATGTAGGTCTATTCTTAAATAATTATGGTATTGCTTTGCGTACCGGCAACCATTGTTCCCAACCGGCTATGCTACGCGCCGGATTGTCTCATGTCAGTAGAATTTCATTCGGCATTTATAACACGGAAGAAGACTTGGATTTTTTTGCACAATGTTTGAGAGAAATAGTACTGTCTCTTAAGACCTAACCAATTGTCGTAATTTTTCATAAACGAAGTTCGTTGCATAGTTTCGAATTTCTCTTAAAGAAAAAACTTTGCGAATGGCTAGCGGATCATTTAACGGAATTCTAAAAAGCAGACCGGAGCTCCTATTCGTATTTAGTGCACTACCCTTAACAAAAAGGAATCGATAATGCGAGACGGCTTTTCGATAGGCCGTTCCGTTATATCGTCCGAAAGGAAACACGAACGAATCAATAGGTTGATTAATGATTTTTTCTATGAGTTCTTTAGAGTGGATAATTTCATTATCTTGACATTGAGGACTTGTTACGCAGTTTTTCAATTCATTGCCGTGACAGGCAATTTTAATGACGGAAGAATGAGCTAATTCTCTTAGTTCGCGATAACAACAGAAAGGACGGGATAAAGGAAAAACATCATCTTGAAAAGCCAAGGTATCCGGGACGGTCAAACGTACCTTCAAAGAAGGTTTATCGACATCTTCCGGCGTGAGGTATCGATGGGAGGCTCCCAATACGGCTTTGATATTATGCTCGGTCAGAAAAGGAAAGAGATTGTAATAAAAATCGGCGGATGCATGGGAGAAAAGTAAATTAACGGTGATTGTCGATTCGGTTTCTTCGGGGAAACTAATTGTAAAACGTCGCTTTAACAAAAGAAGATGCTCTTTCAAGTCGGAAAAATACTCAGGATCGGAAGAAGATGTTACACGATCATAAGAAAAAATTATTCGCATACGTCAGAGGAGGATATAGACGGTCTAATGGTAATGGAACCGTTAATAATCAGAACTTTTCCTTTAGGTTTAGAAGAAGAGATCGTTGTCGTTTCAGGATATTTTGGGGATTCGACCGAATCGCTCGAAATTATTTCGGAAGATATATCAAGCATAATGAACGAGAGGGTTATTTAGATAAGCTTCCAAAGAACAATTGCCTTCGGAAAATAATTTCATGACATCGGCGAATTTTGGAGAATCGGACAGTTTTTTCATATAATACTCACGGAATTCAATAGCGTTGAGGCGATTGCTTAACCATACGGCTTTCATTAACGTTAATGTCTTCAGCAAAGGATAATCCGTTACGGAGTAATTTGTTTCCAAAAGAGTAAAAAGATCGTGATTGATTTCGAAAGCCGTTATCAGGTCATCCGTCTGAATGGCCTCCGTAATGGCTATTAAATGTTCGCTGATTTTAGAAGAACCGAACATCCGACAGGCCGTTTGATAGGCTTCCCTTGAATAAGACAATCCCTTTTCGGTATCTCCATTCAGAAAAAAGAGCGAAGCAAGAAAAGGCAAGTAACAATTTTTTTCTTTGGGAAGTCGAATAATAGCTTTTTCTATCTTATGATTAAGTTCCTGTTGGGATAGGAAATCGCCGACCGACATAAAGTCCAATGATTTCGTTGCGAATAGATGATCCCGCAATATTTGATCATGAAACCGTTTTCGGGATTGCATTTGTTTTCCTAAGATCACGCCAACACAAACAACGATACACAGACCTAAGACACACCACTTTAATCCGACGGAAATCGAAGAGTTTTTGGAAAAAAATTTCATAGATAATGGGAATAAAGATATTCCATAGAATTCTAATTTACGATTTTTTTTTAGTAAATATTTAAAATATTTGTAATGATTTCGTAGCGTCGATTTTATGTTTAAGACTGAGCGTAGATCCCATTGGCTTTAGACGATGGGCTAAAAGCGGCCCATACAGAATCGTAGGGACTACGAGGATAGCCTGTGTAAACTTGTTCCAGGTAGGAATATTGAGCAGAAAGCCAACCGGCTTTAGACGGTTGGTAGTTCACTAGCTTATATAAATAATCGGGAGATTAAATATGCAAGACACTCTTTTGGAAGTACCTTCGGATTCAATCAGAATAAGTCCTTTTCAACCGAGACGTCATTTTTCTGAAGAGGAACTTAGAGGATTAGCAAATTCGATAGAATCGATAGGCTTGTTACAACCTCCGGTCGTTAGGGAAGTTTCAAATAACGGTACGTTTTTATATTACGAATTGATTGCCGGCGAAAGGCGATGGAGAGCATTGAAATTGCTCGGAAGAGAAAAAATAGAAGTCTTAGTGAGATCTTCCGAAGATAGTTGTGCCGCCGAAGCGGCTTTAGCCGAAAATTTACAACGGGTTGATTTAAATCCTATCGAAATGGCCGAAGCTTTCAGAAGATTCATGGATGCTTTTCAATTGACTCAAGACAATTTGGCCTTACGAGTCGGTAAAAAGCGTTCTACGGTAGCCAATTATCTAAGATTATTGACTTTCGGTAAAGAAATCCGAAATTTATTGATATCCGGAGAATTGACTATGGGACATGCTAAGGTTTTATTAACGCTGAATTCCGAAAAAGATAGGAACGAATGGGCTCATCTTGCCATCAAACGAAAATTGCCGGTTCGTGATTTGGAACGATTGATTGAGTCTCGAGATAGGACAAGCCTTTCCTTCGGTCCCGGCACGAAATCTAAACAAAATCTTACAAGTGAAAACCTAATTAGGTTTTTTAAAACCCGATTCGGCATGGAAGTAAAGTTCAAACCTCTTAAAACGGGGGGATGTTTCGTGCTAAGCTATAAAGAGGAAGAGGTTTTGGATTCCTTGGAAAGGTTCTTTAAGGCTGAAAATCAAAAATCCTTTGAAACTTAAGAAATTATCCGACGCATGAATACGTTTTTCTGATCAGAGAATTTTTAGGGTGAGTGGCGGGCTGCGCTTTCAATAGCATTTTCGTATATTCATTCTTTGGATTGTCAAAAACTACTTGCGTAGCTCCGGATTCTACAATTTGCCCTTTATACATAATGAGTACATGTGAACAGAAATGACTGACGACGGACAGATCGTGAGATATGAATAGGTATCCGAGGTTGAGTTCGTGTTGTAAGTGCTTCAGCATATTCAGGATTTGAGCTTGAAGAGATAAGTCCAATGCCGAAACGATTTCGTCGCAAACGATCAATTTGGCATTTCCTATGATGGCTCTGCCGATGGAAACTCTTTGCAGCATGCCTCCGGATAATTGATGAGGATACTGGGAAAGTATGTCTTGAGAGAGACCGACCTTCTCCATCACTTTTTCTGCGATAGCCATTTGTTCTTCGCGTGTTGTAATGAATCGATGATAAAGAAGATGGTGACTTATATTATCGAGAATTGTTTTCCGAGGATTTAAGGAAGAATACGGATCTTGAAAAATCATGCGTAAATCTTGCTTATAGACGTGTTGAGTTTGCGGAGTTCCGATTACCGTATTTTCAAAGAGAATTTGACCGGATGAAGGTTTAATCAATCCCATAAGCATCATAGCCAAAGTCGTCTTTCCGGAACCCGATTCTCCTACTAACCCGAGAATCATTCCCGAATCCATTGTAAAAGAAACGTTGTTTACTGCCGCAGTAACCAGTTTTTCTCGGGAAAATATGTGCTTACGTTTGTAATAATATTTCGATAATGCATTTACCGATAAAAAATTAGATGTACCCTTATTTGTCATATAACCAACATTTTACTCTGTGTTTATCACCGATATCCATCGTTTTCGGCGTCCGCTTACGACATTGTTCCGTTACGTGCGCGCATCTCGGATGGAAACGGCATCCCGTAGGAAAATTCGTATAATGAGGAATTTGCCCTTGAATAAGAGGCAGTTCTCCGGGGCCAATTCCCGGTTGCGCCGCAAATAAGGCTTGCGTGTACGGATGGGAAATGTGATCGAAAAGTACGAACGTTGAAGCTTCTTCAATATGTTGTCCTGCATATAACACCAGAACGTCGTCGGCAATCTCGGCAACGACCCCCATATTATGGGTAATAATAAGAATAGCCATACCGGTTTTTATTTGAATTTCTTTCAATAATTTTAAAATTTGATATTGGACGGAAGCATCTAAGGCTGTCGTGGGCTCGTCGGCAATTAAAATATCGGGACGACAAATTAATGCCATGGCTATACACACTCTTTGCAGCATACCTCCGGACAATTGATGAGGGTATTGTTTCAGGCAAAGAGCGGGATTCGTAATCCCCGTGTTTTCAAGGGCTTCATATAAAAGGATGTTTGTTTGATCGATATGGAGACCGAGATGCTGATCGACGACTTCTTTCATTTGTTGCCCGATAGTATATACGGGATTTAAACAGGTCAGCGGGTTTTGAAAGATCATAGTAATCCGAGAACCGCGAATCTTTTCCAAGGCCTGAGGAAGAATGGTTAATAGGTTTTGATCTCCGTAAAGAATTTCGCCTTGAGGTTTATGAAAAGGCGGATACGGCAATAAGCCTAGAATGGCTTGAGCTGCTACGGATTTTCCTGATCCGGATTCACCTATAATCGCTAAAGTCCGTCCTTTTTTGAGAGTAAAGGAAAGGTTATCGATAAGCTCGTGAGTCTTACCTTTCTTGGTAATTCGAATGCTGAGGTTTTTAACTTCTAAAATAGGGAGATCTTCCATAGAGATTTACAAAATCTTTTTTCAAGGATATTATGGGGAAAAAAGGCATTCTTATGCAAACTCTTGCTCGTTTGTTCGGGCGTTCTCCTTTCGCTCCCCTGGAAGCTCATATGCGCACCGTTTCGGAATGTGTCGGTATGTTGCCTAAAATTTTTAGTTGCTTGAAGTCCGAAGATTATATAGGAATCGAAAGAACTTCAAAAGACATATCGGAAAAAGAGCATGAAGCCGATTGCTTGAAAAATGATATAAGAAATCATCTGTCCGGCGGATTGTTTTTGCCTATTTCTCGGACAGCTATTCTTGAGATTCTTTCCTTACAGGATAGTTTGGCAGATAGAGCCGAAGATGCTGCAATCCTATTGACGTTTCGTCAATTAAAACTGCTTCCGACGTTTGAATCGGATTTTTTTCTATTCTTAAATAAAAATTTGGAAGCTTTTGACTCTGTCATTGCTACCATGAAAGAACTTAATGAATTACTGGAAAGTTCTTTTGGTGGATTCGAAGCGAGTAAAACACGAGAAAAAGTTTTTGAAGTCGCTAAAAAAGAGCATGAAGCCGATTTATTGCAAAGAGTGCTTCTCAAAACGTTCTTAAGTGATCAATCCGATATTAATCAGAGAGATCTTTTCTTGTGGTTGAAAGTAACGCAAGCTATTGCCGCCATATCGGATAATGCGGAAAAATTAGCTAATCGCGTAAACATGACTTTAGAGGAAAGATAGATACCTTTATGTTATCTTTAGTAATCTTAGTGATTCTTTGCGGTTTATATGCCGCATGGAACATCGGAGCTAACGATGTCGCTAATGCTGTCGGGACCAGCGTAGGTTCCGGAGCTTTGTCTTTGAAACAGGCCGTTATTATTGCTGCCGTTTTTGAATTTTTAGGGGCTTTTGTTTTCGGAGGTGAAGTTTCCGGAACTATTGAATCGAGAATCGTAAACTTTTCCGGTTTCCCGGGAGGTACATTGGATTATGTTTACGGAATGACGGCAGCTTTGTTGGCAACCGGAGTATGGTTGCAAACGGCTTCTTTTTTCGGATGGCCCGTTTCGACTACTCATTCAATTATCGGAGCCGTTATAGGTTTTGGATTGGTTGTCGGAAATTCCGGTGCTATCTATTGGGGACATGTTTTTTCAATCATTTTAAGTTGGATATTATCGCCTCTCTTTGGGGGAGTCGTTTCTTTCGTTATTTTTTCCTTAATCAGACGTCGCATTCTGTATCATGCAAATCCTGTTCAAGCCATTATTCAAGTGGCTCCTTATCTGGCTTTTGCCGTTATTTCCGTTTTAACGGGAATTATTTTGAACGGAGGCTTGCTCGCCGAACGCATAAATATTGTTTATAGATATTTAATAATAGCAGCCGGGGGATTGGCAGCATTTGGATTTACTTTTCTTATTCTTAAAAAAAACCGTGATTACGATCAAATTCTCAATGATCAAAAGTTAATTCGTCGTATTCAGAAAACGGCTCATTACGGAAAAAACTATTTGGTTGTAGAAGTTATTTTTTCTTATTTTCAAATGGTTGTTGCCTGCTTTATGGCTTTTGCTCATGGTTCGAATGACGTGGCTAACGCCATAGCTCCCGTAGCTGCGGTATTGAAGATTGTTTATCCGAAATTTATGTTGCATGATGGGAACGTATGGCTATTGATTATGGGTGGTATCGGTATCGTGCTTGGATTAGCCACTTGGGGCTGGAGAGTGATAGAAACGGTAGGATGTAAAATCACCGAATTAACGCCTTCCAGAGGATTCTCGGCAGGATTCGGTTCGTCGGTAACCGTTGTTTTGGCTTCCAAATTAGGGTTCCCAATATCGACGACTCACGTGGTAGTCGGAGCCATTTTAGGAGTCGGATTTGCCAGGGGTATTAAAGCCATCAATTTGAACGTGATTCGAGATATCGTATTTTCTTGGTTTATTACGGTGCCCGCCGGAGCAGGATTATCGATATTGTTTTTCTTTATTTTAAGGTTATTGTTCGGGTATGTCTAAAAGAGTTAGAATCCCATCAACGGTAGCGGTATGGTAAAACAAAGATTATCGATTCGAGATATGTCCTTTAACGGACGTAGAGTGTTATTAAGAGTAGATTTCAATGTCCCTTTAAAGGATGGGCGAATTCTTGACGATACCCGTATTAAGGCGTCTCTCCCCACTATCGAATATCTTTTGAAGGAAGGAGCCAAGGTAATTTTAATGAGTCATTTGGGTGATCCTAAAAGTATCGATATGACTTATTCCTTAAAACCTATCGTAAAAATTTTAGAGGAATTTTTAGGTCGTAAAGTCGGTTTCGTATCCGATTTTCCTAACGATGATGTAGGGCGATGCATAGAAGAAGTCTTGAAATGCCGAATAGTTTTACTTGAAAATCTTCGTTTTCATAAAGGAGAAAAAAACCCGAATGAACATCCGGAATTTGCTATGGGATTAGCCTCTTTAGGTGACTTATACGTAAACGATGCTTTCGGTACATGTCATCGTAAACATGCTTCGGTATATATGGTTCCGCAATATTTTCCCGGGCATGCGGGTATGGGCTTTCTCGTAGAGAAAGAGATTGATTTTTTGGGTAATACTCTCAATAAGGACATCGTGGAACCTTTTACGGTTCTTCTCGGTGGGTCTAAAATTACCTCGAAAATAGGCGTCATTAATGCACTTATAAATAAAGCTTCCTCCATTCTTCTCGGTGGAGGCATGGGACTGACCTTTTTAAAAGCTCAAGGTCTTGATATAGGTCAATCTTTGTTTGATGCGGAAGGTCTTCCTTCAGCCGTTGAACTTTTGCAACGAGCCAAAGAGACCGGTGTTGATATCGTATTACCTGTCGATGTTAAAATAGCTCGAGATCCGAAAAGTACGGCACGTGAAGTTTCGGTTGAAAATATTCCTCAAGATGAATCCGTGTTCGATATAGGTTCTCAAACCGTTACCGTTTTCGATAAGATATTACGTTCTTCAGGAACCGTTTTTTGGAATGGGCCCGTAGGGATGTATGAAGTTCCTCCTTTCGACACGGGTTCATTACAATTAGCGAGAATCATTGCCCTTTCCGAGGCCGTATCGATTGTAGGCGGCGGTGATGCGGCGGCAGTCATTAAATCGGCAGGAGTTTCCGCTGGGATTACTCATGTTTCCACTGGAGGAGGAGCCTCTCTGGAATTTATTGAACACGGAAACTTACCCGGGATAGATGTTCTTTCTCCAGGATCTCTCTAAAGTTATGTCCGATAGTTGGACCATAGAATTTTCTTCCGATTATTATCTAAGATCTCTAGAGCTTTGTATTCGCGATTCTTGTTTTCGATTGGTTGCGGAAGGGAATTGGTGGAGAGCCATCCCCATTGATTCAAACTTAGAAAATACGAATTATCATCTTTTGGCACAGCGATTGGATATCTTATTACGTAACAAAAGAATTACTCTTTTTTCTTTAGAAGCTCTTTTAAGTGCTATCGATGAAAAAAAATTAAGAAAAACAGAGAAAAAACGGAAAAATTTTCATGCTTGGAATGAAATATTATTTATAACGCACATCAAAAAATCGATTTTAAATAAACTAGTCGCTTTAAGGGATAATCGTCATTGAAATAATTTCTATTGATAATTCCTTATTTATTGGATTTTTTATTTGAAAACGGCCGTTATTTATGAATATTTCGAATTTTCTCAGAAATCATCTAGAGCATGTCTTGCAACTCATCGAAACCGTGCCAACGGCACCGGATCGGATATTGGCACGTTATTTTAAGGATAATCATTGTTTGGGTTCTAAAGACAGAAAAGTCATAGCTAATCTGGTTTTCAGTATTTTGCGTCGTAAAGGAACGTTAGCTTATATCACGGGAAAAAATTCCTTAAAAGAATATATCAATCTTCTATTACAACCTGATTTTTCCTTTGAAGAGTTTGATCTTCCGATACATTTGAAATATGGGTTGACATCGGAATTATGGGAACTTTTAAATCAATATTACGGAGAAAATTTCACAAGAAATTTCGGTATCGTTTGCGATACGCCGGCTCCGGCGACTATTCGTATTAATCCTCTTAAAACCACGAGAGAGGAATTGATGGCTCTTTGGAAAGATAAATATTTCGGGACGTTTTGTAAGGAATCGGATCTGGGTATTTCCTTTCATAAACGTTATCCTTTGGAAAGTACTCCTGAGTTTAAAAAGGGATGGTTTGAGTTTCAGGACGAGTCTTCACAATGTGCGGCCCGTTGGATGCAATTATTCAAGCATGATACGGTTTTAGATTACTGTGCCGGTACGGGAGGTAAGAGTTTAGCTTGTGCCGATAGAGCCGGGCGCTTGTTTTTACATGATATAAGAACTCATTGCTTGAATAAAGCTGTTCAAAGGCTGCAAAGAGCGGGTGTAGTGAATACGGAGATTATATATCCGCAATTCATGCAAGGAATCTATTCCGTCGTATTAACCGATGTGCCCTGTACGGGAACGGGAACTTATCGAAGATCGCCGTGGCTAAAGTGGGAGTTTTCTTCGGATCGGTTGAATAAGCTATTGCTTTTACAGAGAGAAATCGTGAAAAAAGCCGTTTCTTTTTTAGCTCCCTCAGGTAGATTGGTTTATATGACCTGCTCTATTCTGCCCCAGGAAAATGAGGAGCAAATAGAGTTTTTTCAAAAAGAATACGGGTTGACATTGACTCAACCTCTTTATCGTCACTTCCCTGCCAAAGGGACGGGAGATGGATTTTTCATGGCAGATTTATCTTTATAAATACGACGATCTTCCGGAAGCCGATTTGCGCATACGCCGTTTTGTGATGCCGAATCTTAGGAACGGCAAAATTATTAACAAGGTTATGAGAGAGGCTTTTATTTTTAATAATTTATGTAAGAATCTTAAAAATAAAGAGTCCGGATTGATAGCGATATCCGTAACGACGGGTACCTTGTTTAAAAGCGCACCGTCTTGATCAAAGATACATAACGTTCCTAAATGATCTCCCGGTTGTAATGGTAATACGACGGAAGCTCTTTTAAATGATAAATGGGGATTCAATGAAGGCTCGGACGGAAATATGTTATAGGAAAGGCCTTCTTGAAGCATAACCTTAATTTTACGGCTAACTCCGGGAATTGAAATGCTGAGTTGAGTGCCTGGTTGAAGCCTATAGCAACGTTTCTGAGGTTCGTGAAAAACAGTTTCGAAAAGACGAATCATATCTTTATAAAGAATATCCGACGATTCTTGACATCCCATGATAACCCCAATCAAAGACCTACGGTTATCGGAAGCTGCAGCTACGAGATTTTTCCCCGCATCTTTTGTCGATCCGGTTTTAACTCCGTAGGCATAGGGATAAAAATACAGGCTTTTAGGTAAAAGTAATCGATTGGTTTGTGAAAAAATTCTTTCCGATTCCAGATTGGTTGCCTGTGCTTTGTAGCTGAGCGAGGAGGTGATGGAACGAAACAGCGGATTTTTTAAAGCCTCCCTAGTCATTAAAGCCAGATCATAGGCAGTCGTCATGTGATTGGGGTGATGTAAGCCGTGAGGATTCATAAAATGAGTTTTAAGACATCCTAGGGATCTTAAAAAGTCATTCATATCTTCAATATATCGCGGAATACTATCGCAAGCTATTCCGGCTAAACAATTTGCCGCATCATTGGCCGAGGCAATCAAAGTAGCATTTAAAAGATCGTAAACGGATACTTCTTCTTTAATTTTAAGCCCTATTTGGGAGCCGTCCGTTTCAAGCCAATGAGCAGGACTTCTGTAATTCGATTGTCGTTTGGTTTGAGGCGTGATTGAGGTTAAATAATCGGACTTGATAACGGCTTTATTATTAAGAAGGTGAGAATATTTCGTGATAAAGAACAGCGCTGTAGCTATTTTAGTCGTACTTGCCGGATACAAAAGCTCATGACCGTCTCTTTCGAAAAGTACGTGTCCTGTTTGCGCATTCATTATTAAAACAGCTTTGCTCTCATTCTGAAATTCTAAACCGAAAGTCGTTATTGAAAACCGGATAATCGAAAAGACTAATATCCAAAATGTTTTATACATAACCGGTGGTAAGCGTTACTAAATTTAGATAACAGTAAACCGTTTGAAACGGATAATATGTTCTTATTTTAATTTTTATTTATTAATAGTTTAATATCGTCCACACATAATTTCATTTTTATTAAAACTCTTGACTACTTCAAAAAAAAGAAACTACCATTTATATAAGGAGAAAAAATATGGATCCTGAATATTTAGACCGAGTTTATCATAAATACATTTCAAATTTAAAACAGTTTATACCCGAAGGCTTTCAGGATATTAAGGATGTATCCGGAGTCGGATCGAACGAACTTTTAGCTGATTACGATTGCGGGTTCGGAGTCGATAAATTGCATTATAATTTTTTTGTTATGGAATCCCTTGATAAATTAACTTTGTTCAATAAAAAATTTACGGTTTGGATAGTACCGGAAATATTAAACAGCGAATCGATTACCTATTGTTTGATTGCTCTGAATAAAGGAGGAGATATTAAGCCCGAAGTTGCTTTTAAAGCCATCGGTCGACATAACAGATCGGATGTTATTTTAAAATTTTTGGAAAACTCTCTTAGTGAAATAGATGAGAATGAAAGGGAGTTATCTTCGTTTTATGAAGATGATTCGGATTTTTGAATATAGAACGAAAGAGTTAAGATATTTTTGTTCTGCTCTCTTCGATAAGATGTTTTATCCGCAGCATGGAATAATAAAATGAGACCGACACCACCCATCGAATTATCTTTCAAGGAATTTGCTGTTGTCGAAGGAGAGTTTTCCAAAGGATTAAACGATGTTCCCTCATCTTGAATTTTAACGTCGAAGGTTTCATCGGAGACGGCGCAGGAAATATCTATCGTTCCCGGACCGGTTGAATAAGCATATGAAATAATATTCATTATAGCTTCTTCACAGGCAAGTTCTAAATAAAACAATTGTTTTGGAACCGGCATATAAGGATAGGCGAGACGTTTGATTTGACTCAAAATATCTTTTAGAAAATGCAACTCTGCCGGAAAAGAAAAGTCAAGTAAGTTCATAGAACACCCTTTGAGCGATTAAGGTCCCCAGTTGTCGATAAACCGTCTGTTGAGCGGTTTTATAAGCTTCTCCGTGCATTTCGAATTGACCTAAAGCAAAGTTATGATAATTTTCGACTCCTAAATCCGGTTGAAAGTCATAATAGGCATCCAGTTCTACCGTAAATGAAGTTATAATGACTCCAGCCGGATTTTTTACCGTTATAACGGCGCAAGAAATCAGTTTGCTTTCATTTGATACGAGAAATCGTCTTTTCGGTTGCTCTTGTGTTTGAGGAGCAAAAGTAAAACCGGTGCTTTCTTCGATATTCTTTAGTTCGGTAACGGTAATGTTTAAATAAGCTTTTGAATTATCAGGACAAAATCGATAATTTCTTTTGATCAGTTCCGTAATAATCGTGGCTTGAAGAATACCCTGCTCGTCATCAGGAATTCCCGCGATATAAAACGTAGAGTTCAAACGTTCGGAAACATCGGTACAACGATTCGAAAGAACGGTATAACAGCAGGAACCGGTTGATAAACATAAAATACAAACCCACAATCGCAAAAATAAAGGACTAAGAAGCGAAAATAAGACCCGTGTGAGCATCAATACGTTCACGGCATTTTCCTGCAGCTAAAGTTTCGGGAAAAGTGTTAACCGCATTTTTATAGTAAATGCGGGCAGAAAGTATTTTTCTCTTTTTTTCGTAAAACCGTCCTAAACGATACAGGCCTTCCGCGCTGTTTTCCCGAATTTTTTGCAGATTTAAAGATGCAGCCGCGATTTTTTGTACTACGCCCGGATATAGTTCTTTCATGCGTATTAAATTATTCGCGGCTGAGGACAAGTATTTTGAATTTTGAGGTTCCGACAAACTTTGAATTAAATATATCTTGGATATATTAACAAATGAATCGGGACTTAAAGAACTTTCCGGGAATTGACGAATCAACATTTGAAATATTTTTATCGAATCGTCGTATTTTTTTTGAATCATTAATAAAACGGCTTTCCCGAATAAGGATTTAGCGGCAACTTCTTCCGCAGGGAAAGAAGAAATGATCTCATTATAAATGCGTAGGGCATCGTCTTGGGCATTTTCCAAACGAGGTAATCCTTCCAAGCCGTAAAGATGTTTTTTCGTGCCTTTGGCATAACTTTGAGCAATCATGTATTTAAGATGACAGACGTCTTGAAAATTGGCTGAACCTTCGTTAATTTCCACGTATTGAGAAAGATATCTATCTGCAAGATCAGGTTTTCCCAAACGTACGTAACAAAAAGCCACCTGCTTTAAAGCGGAAGAACAATGAACGTTGTTTTTGAAGTGATGAATAATCAATAAGTAACATAAAAGCGCTTTAGGATAATTTCCGGCTTCAAAATAGCTTTCCGCCTGAAGGTGATATTCATCGGCACTCTTTGAAGGAATAAATCTTCCCGGAGCTAATTTGCCCTTAAAAATTTCAAAAGGCTGTGCATTGACGTTAAACGTTGAGCCTATTATTAAGAAAATAAACACTAAAAAAAATATTTTATATTTCATTGCATGCCAGACATTTTTTAGTTAAAAGAGGGGAGGACATCTCTACCTCACTGGTGGACATGATCCTACAGTTCCCTGATTTGCGGTTCAAGGATTTTATATTTTATTGTCATGATGAAAATAATAGTTATGCATTGTATTACATAGATGTTTAATTTTCTTTTGTTTAAAAATCGTTTTTGAGTTTATTGAAAATTTCAAAGAAATAATTCTTTTTATATGAGAAAATAATAAGAAGGTACTATATGAAAAAATTGTTCGTTTTAACAGGCATTTTGACGGTTACTTTCTTTGGAGGGGCAGGTTTTTTTGACAGGCTTCCTCCTGCTCAAGGATTTTTTAGTAACGCATTCGAAAAATTTGCTTTTTTTGCCGGTAAATCCGAGCGGTTGGTGAAAACTTTTTTCGGTTTGGAAAAAATCAAAGCTCTTGAGGCTAAATATTCACCGCAGGATGTCATCCCCGGTATTGAGTTGATCGATGATTTTGGAGTGAGGACCGAATTGAATTTTTTCCCCCATCTTCTTATGCACGTGAAATATGCTAGAGAAGGCTTAAGAAGCGGAACTCAAGAAGGCGTGATTCTATGGAGTCTCGTTAATGGAGAGATGGTTTTGGATACCGATACTTGGGATTGTTCTCAAGGTTTTGAAGATTGTCTTTTATTTCGTGCCGATCAAAAAGACTTTAAAATTCTACAGGCTTTGGCTTTATTAGGCGGTATTTCTTCAAAAGAATCGTTAAGGATGCTTTTGGAACTTGAATGTAAGGATGTTGAAGCTGACATTAAACAATGCTGCAAGAAAAAATTAGTGTTCGTAAGCGGTAATAAGATCGGGTTACTCTTTAGATCGTTGAATGCGTTACAAGGTAATACGACAAAATTAAAAAGTTCGTTAGTAGCTTATTCGACACCTAGAAAATCAAAATTTTATCCCAGAGAGTATTCTTCGGATCAGGTAAGAAATTTAGCTAAAATGGCTTTCGGAAGTAATTTCGTTATCGTTAA
Organism: Victivallaceae bacterium; assembly: GCA_036659455.1. Classification (NCBI taxonomy): domain Bacteria; kingdom Pseudomonadati; phylum Lentisphaerota; class Lentisphaeria; order Victivallales; family Victivallaceae; species Victivallaceae bacterium. The sequence goes on along the minus strand of JAVXCN010000001.1, from coordinate 628,937 downwards.
ACACGAAACGGTTTTCGTTCCTGTTTATAAGGTGTCTTTGAAAAGCGAGACCGGAGCTTTAAGAAGCGAGTTTATTAATGCCGTGAACGGAAAAAAACTGTCATTGTAAAATCCGAAACTCTTTACGTCAAGAGCTCGACGGTAAAGCCGTTTTTTTTCAGATAATCTTTTAATACGATATCCGTAACCCCGACACAAAATGCTTTTCCGGGGTGGATAACGGCAAATTTTCGATCGTTAAAAAAGAAGTTCAGTATGACGGGAGAATTTCCGGGGTGTTTTTTAAGATAAGTCTTTAAAGTCAGGAAATGAGAGAGGGTCATTTTATCAATACTGATTTTCAGATGAATAGGGGAAGCTGTTTGATCGCTTTTTTCCGATCCCGAAGCGGAACTTTTTTTCTCTGACATTAGAAAACCGTCCTTAAACGAATTCGATTTAGCTAATTGGTATTTGATTTTTTCATAAATCTCATCGATATTTCTAACGTTATCCGGATTTTCGGAATCCGGAATGACCGATATCAAACTATCCATCCAACGACAACTCAATCGTAGAACTTCACTTCTTTTATCGACAACCAATATTGCATAAATAAGATTGTCTTCTTCAAGAAGATGAGATTTCGAATCGAATAAATCGGACCAAATAGGTAATTCAATGGATTCCGATAAATCGCTGATTTTCAATACTGCGAATTTTTTCTGTCCTTTTGAAGAGACCTTGACGGTAACTTTATCAATGATAAAAGCCGATCGAAAAACGGTCCCATGATCTAAAGTTTGTATTTCGGAAAAAGGAATGCAAGACAAATACTTAAAATATTTAGCAAAACGATCCATGGGATGCTTAGTCAAATAAAAACCGAGAAGCTCTTTTTCCTTCTTAAGAATGGCACATTCATTTCTCGGAACCAAAGTCGTCTGTTGATTGTCAATTACATAATCATCGTAGTTGTCAGGAGCATCGATTAGAGAGAAAAGCGTTAATACACCGGTTGCTGCTTCTTTTTTTTCTTTATGGATGGCATCGTAAGTCGATTCCAGTCGCATTTTTAACGCGTCTTTATTATTGCCGGTAAAATCGAAACAACCGCTATCGATTAATAGATCCAAAGATTTTTTAGTGACTCGAGATAAGTCTACTCGTTTCATAAAATCTTTTAGACTTATAAACGGACCGTTTTTATTTCTTTCTTCAATAACCGTTTCGACGAGATTGTAACTGATACCTTTTATTCCGGGCATAGCAAAACGGATACCGCTTTGAGTCGCTACGAAATCAACTCCGGATTCATTGATATCGGGAGGAAGAATGGATATGCCCATGTTTCGACATTCTCTGAGAAGCTTACCTAATTTGTCGATATCATCTCTATCGCTCGTAAGTAGTGCTGCCATCCATTGTTTAGGATGATTGGCTTTTAAGTAAGCGGTGGCATAGGTAATCAATCCGTAAGCGGCAGCATGCGATTTATTGAATCCGTAGGAGGCAAATTTTTCCATTTTGTCGAAAATGGCCGTTGCGGTTTCCTCAGAAAGATCGTTTGAATAGGCGCCTAGACAGAACTTTTCTCGTTCTTGGAGCATCTGTAAAGCGTCTTTTTTCCCCATAGCTCTTCGTAAAACGTCACCTTCTCCGGGAGAATATCCTGCAAGAGTTTGTGCGATTTGCATAACCTGTTCTTGATAAACCATAATACCGTAGGTTTCTTTCAGAATGGTTTCCATTAAAGGATGGTCGTACTCTATCGGCTCACGTTTATGTTTTCTGTTAATGAAAGAAGGAATCATATCCATAGGACCGGGTCGATATAAGGCTCCTATAGCTATGATTTCTTCAAAGCAATCGGGTTGTAATTGTTTGGACAACTCTTGCATCCCCGATGATTCCATTTGAAAAACTCCTAAAGTCTTTCCTTGATGCAAAAGTTTGAAGGTATTTTTATCGTCGAGAGGTAATGTTTCAACCCGTAGTTTTTTATCGTCTTGGACTGCAATGGATTTTAAGGCAATATCTATACTGGTTAGAGTTTTAAGTCCCAAGAAATCCACTTTCAACATTCCGATGGCTTCCAGAGGTTTCATCGAAAATTGAGTCGTAATCATAGATGAATCTTTAGGCAAACAGATGGGAATCCTTTCCATTAACTTTTCATTGGAAATAATGACGCCGGCGGCATGGACTCCGGTATTTCTGATACAGCCTTCCAGTTTTTGAGCCATATCTATTAAGAATTTGGCTTTCTTATCTCTTAGATATAAATTTTGTAAATCGGAGTCGATCTCAACGGCTTTTTCCAAGGGGGTATTCGTTTCCGGAATGAATTTGGCGATAACGTTTACTTCAGCTAAAGGAATATCGAGAACTCGTCCTACGTCTTTAACGGCCATTTTGGCTTTCATGGTTCCGAAGGTAATAATTTGAGCGACGTTGTCTTTTCCGTAACGTTCGGCAGCATAATTAATTACCTGCTCTCGACCGGACATGCAGATGTCGATGTCTATATCGGGATAGGAAATACGTTCCGGATTAATGAAGCGTTCGAAGAATAAATCGAAACGCAAAGGTTCTATACTGGTTACATCGATAAGAAACAATATAATGGAGCCTGCGCCGGACCCTCTTCCGGGACCTACCGGAATATTATGATTCTTTGCCCATTGAATGATGTCCCATACAATCAGCAAATAGTCGCACATGCCTTTGGAAATTATTACGGATAATTCTTTTTCCAGTCTGTTTCGAATAATATTCATCGGATCTTGACCGGGAAACTTATCAGCTAAAATTTTCAAAAGCTCCGGTGTGTATTTACGAGCTATCCCTTCGTTACATAAACGTTTTAAAAAATTTCCCGAAGCGGAATAACGAAGAGTTTCATCGTAATCCGTTTTATCTTCGAATCCCGGAGGCATGTAAACGGGATAGTATTTTTTATTAAAATCGAAGGGGACAAAGCATTTATCTGCGATCTCAAGAGTATTGGTTAATGCTTCCGGATTATTTTTAAAACCGATTTCCATTTGTAGAGGAGACTTAAAATAATATTCACGACTTTTATAAACTTTGCGTTTCGGATTGGGAACGTAAAGGTCGTTTTTTGCAATTCGTGTCGTTTCTCCCGATTGGACATTCAACAAAATTTCGTGGCTTTCAAAATCTTCGGCATTCAGATAATGGGAATCGTTTGTCGCTACACAAGAAATACCGAACTTTTGGCCTTGAGTTAAAAGAGCCCCATTAACTTTTTTTTGACTCTCGATTAAAGAATAATAATCTTGCTTAAGCCAATCTTCGGAAATAAGAGCAATATCTTGAGGAATCATCTCATGTAATTGAAGCTCTAAGTAAAAATCATCTTTAAAAATATCTCGATAAAACAAAATTTCCTGTTCCAGTTCTTCCTCGGACTTCAAGGCTGCTTGAGCTACGGAGCCTGATAAACAACCCGATAAACAAATAAGGCCGGAAGAATGTTCGGCTAATAACTCTTTGTCGATTCTGGGATGATAATAAAATCCTTCGGTGAAACCCTTTGAAGTCAGATAACAAAGGTTACGGTATCCTTCTTCGTTCTTGCAGAGCAAAATGAGATGATAGGCGGTAGGAGCTCCTCGAGATTCTCTTTTTTTATTGAAACGTGAAGAGGGTGCAACATATATTTCAACACCTATGATAGGTTTGATGTCATGCTTGAGACATTCTTTATAGAAATCGATGGCTCCGTACATGTTACCGTGATCGGTCAGAGCCATAGCGGGCATATTGAAATCCGCAGCCCTTTTAGCTAGTGCTTCGATGGAGCATGTAGAATCCAATATCGAATATTGAGAGTGACAATGTAAAGGAATCCAAGACAAAACGTTCTTTTAACTTATGTTCAACCGGTAATAAAGAGCAGTTAATTATTTATGTTCGGTAGGCGAATCCGAAACGGCATTCCAAGTCGGTAAAAATAAAAGGACCGCAATCAACCCACATACAGTTAATGTCAGAAAATAACCGTCCCATCCGTGATCCGCAATTTTTCCTAAAGGATACCCTGCAAAAGCTGCGCCGAAATATGCGAACCATCCGGCAAATCCACTAGCCGTTCCGGCCGCTTTTTTATGAGATAATTCGGCTGCGGCAAGCCCAATTAACATTTGCGGCCCGAACAAGAAGAAACCAATCCAGAACAGGAATGTAGCGTCCAGATAGAAATTTTCTTTAGAATAGAGCCAAAAACCCAGAACCGAAAGAACCATTCCTAATGAGAATAACGTATTCATCGGTCCGCGCTTGCCTTGCGACCATTTATCGGATAATCGACCGGCAATCAACATACCGAATAATCCCCCGATTTCGAATACCGATACACAGATATTGGCTTTCAGAACGGAATATTTTTTTGTATCAATCAGGAAAAGAGCACTCCAATCATTGATGGCCATTCGAACGACATAAATGAAAAAAGAAGCTGCTGCCAATAACCATAACCATTTATTGGTTAAGACATAATCGAATAAAATTTGGGTCGTAGATAATTCTTTCTCTTGAGACGCTTCCACACCTTGATAATCGTTTCTGAATTTTTCAATTGAAGGCAATCCCAAGGATTGCGGCGTATCTCTTAATCGATTCATCAAAAGAAGTCCCATAACAATACAGGAAAGTCCGGGTATCGCCATGGCCCAACGCCAGTCAAAATATTTGACGAGATAAGCCATTAGGATCGGAATAAGAAAACCGCCGATATTATGCGACGTGCTCCAGACACTCCACCAAGTCCCTCTTTCGGAACGGGAATACCAGTGCGTCAGTAAACGAGCACAAGGAGGCCATCCCCAACCTTGAAACCAACCGTTAATACCCCAGAATACGGAGAAAAGAAGCAAAGAAGAGGAAAGCCCGAAAAAGATATTGGTCAATCCTGTTATTATCAATCCCAATGACATGAAGAAACGGGGATTGGATTGATCGGAGGCGATACCACTGACGAACTTGCTTATCCCGTAAGAAATGTAGAGGATGCTGCCCAACAAACCGAGCTGAGCTTTCGAAAAGCCTAAGTCATTAATCAATGCCGGCATGGCAAAAGTAAAGCTTTTCCTAGTAAAGTAATAAAAAATATAGCCGATGAACATGCTATAGAAAATACGAATACGCCAGTATTTGTATTTCTGGGTAACTTTGGCAGGATCTTTAATTTCTTCTCTGTGTTTAGGGGGACGGAGAAAATTAGGGATCAAGCTCATAAGCAAAACCTTTGTATGTTAGAGGCAAAGATACAGTTGCGGAGTCAAAATCGTCAGATTAACATATGAGTTTTGAAAAAACAAGTATGTTGTGATTTCCGATTGTTAGGAAACAACGATGATTTAAAATTTTTAGGGATTTTTTTAGTTATGTAACTAAGGGGTATTTTTGATTGAAAATATCGAACCTTCCTAATTTTTGAGAAAGCAAGTCATTAAGATAATATAGATATTGCGTCTTCCGTTTATTTTTTATAACATTCTCCAAATAATTTTTTAAGAAAGCGATCGGTGGAGGGGACCGTTACCATGGGATGTTCGGCACCTAAAGGCGTTTTTGATATTTTTCCTTGTTCGCGTACCGATAAGGATCAGTGGAGACATTCTTCTTACTGGATCGATCTTGAAAATGTCATTAGAGAAAAATCCGGTTTGTACGGGTTTAACGAAATTCGTACGCCTGTTTTGGAAAAAACCGAGTTATTCTCTTCTTTAGGGGAATGGTCGGATATTATTAAAAAAGAGACATATACTTTTTTGGATAGAAAAGGACGTTCTTTAACTCTAAGGCCGGAAGGAACCGCGCCCGTAATACGCGCTTTTATTGAACATAAGCTGTATGAAAAAAGTAAGGAATCGAAATTTTTTTATATTCTTCCTATGTTTCGATACGAAAGACAACAAGCGGGCAGATATAGACAACATCATCAATTCGGAGCCGAATCGATAGGAGTTCGACATCCCTATAGAGATGTCGAAGTGATTTGTTTACTATGGGATTTTTACAGAGATCTTGGGTTGAAAGGATTAGTATTACATATTAATTCGTTAGGCAACTCGGTTTCCGTGACGGCTTATAATGAGGTGTTGAAAAAGTTCTTTCAAGCTGAATACGACGATCTATCTTCCTTAAGTCGGGAACGTTTCGATAGAGGAAGCTTGCTTAGAATTTTAGACTCTAAAGAGCAGGAAGATCAGAGAATCATAGAGGAAGCTCCTCGTTTATTGGATTTTTTGGATGAATCGAGCTCCATCTATTTCGAAAAAATTTTAGAATTGTTGCAGGATGTCGGTATTAATTATGAGATTAATCATAAACTGGTTCGCGGGTTGGACTATTATACGGACATAGTTTTTGAAGTAACGGCTCCTTTGAAATCGGCACAAAACGCCATCGGCGGCGGCGGCCGTTATGACGGATTGGTTTCGAAATTGTCCGGTCCGGATCTGCCGTCATGCGGTTTCGGTACGGGATTGGAACGGGTGATCCAAACTTTAATGGATCAGAATTACTTGTCGCCTAAGGCTTCTTCATTATTGAAAATATTACCCTTAGGAGAAGAATTCGAAAGCTTTTGTTTCGAACTGGTTCGTGAATTGAGAGATACAGGAATAGTGACGGATATTGATCTTACTCGACGTGATCTTAAGATTATGTTAAGATCTGCCGCGGCTGAAGGGATCGGGTACGTTATTGCAGTCGGTGAAACCGAGCTGAGAGATGACAAATTTATTCTTAAAGACATGAATCGACGGACAGAAACTTATGTTTCTCGATGTGAACTTAAAGAAAGGTTATTAGCTAAATATGAAATATAGGACGCGTGTTTGTGGAGAATTGACGGGGGATAACAAGGGGGAATTTGTCAAATTATCCGGATGGGTTCATCGTTATCGAGATCACGGTGGTGTTATATTCGTTGATCTTCGAGATCGATACGGCATTACTCAGTTGGTTTGTCGTTCCGAAGAGAATTCGGATCTGCACATGCATATGAGTCAACTGCGTTCGGAATGGGTTATTGAAGTAGAAGGAATTGTCAATCTGCGAATGGCCGGTATGGAAAATAAAAATCTAATTACCGGTATGATAGAAATTAATATTGATAAGTGTCGTATTTTATCTAAAGCCGAAGTGCCTCCTTTTTCGATTTGTGACGAGAATATTAAAGTCAATGAGGATCTTCGTTTGCAATACCGTTACTTGGATATGCGGCGTGGTCGAATTTTAGATAGATTGGTGCTTCGTCATCGCATCGTGTTGGCTTGTCGTAATTTCATGGATTCCGAAGGTTTTGTTGAGGTTACGACTCCGGTATTGGGTAAATCGACTCCGGAAGGAGCAAGGGATTATCTTGTTCCGTCTCGAATTTATCCCGGTAGATTTTATGCATTACCTCAATCTCCGCAGATTTTTAAACAGTTGTTGATGATAGGCGGTCTGGATCGTTATTTTCAAATAGCCACTTGTTTTAGAGATGAAGATTTGAGAGCAGACAGACAACCGGAATTTTCTCAAATCGATGTTGAATTGAGCTTCGGCTCTTCCGAAGATCTATTCCCGATCATAGAGAAATTAATGATGGTTGTATTCGGGATCATGGGTATGAAAATAGATCTGCCCATTATGCAGATGTCTTATTACGAAGCTATGGATAAATACGGTACGGATAAACCGGATTTAAGGTTTGATTTGTTGTTGCAATCTTGTGAAAATTTTGCGAAAAAAACGAGCTTTGAGATTTTTCGTCAACAGTTGATGCTTGGTGGGTTAGTCAAGGGATTCCGTGTTCCCGGAGGAGCAGATATTTCAAGAAAGCAATTGGATTATTATACGGATTTCGTCAAAAGATATGGGGCTCAAGGTCTCGTTTGGATTCGCTATCAATCGGGAGACGTTACTTCGAATATTCTTAAATTTGCGGATAAAAACGATTTTTATGATTTAGCGACAAATTTTAATGCAGAAGATGGAGATTCCGTCTTCCTTATTGCTGCTCCTAAAAGTGTAGCGAATCAAGCCTTGGATCATTTGCGTCGATTGATAGCTAAAGACAGAAATTTGTATTCCGATGATCAGTATAAATTCGTTTGGATAACGGATTTCCCTTTATTTGCTGAGGAAGAGGGAAAAATGAGTTCGGAACATCATCCTTTTACTTCTCCTTTAGAGGAGGATATTTCTTTACTGGACGAGAATCCTCTTAACGTGAGATCATCCGGCTATGATCTTGTCTTAAACGGTTATGAGATAGCGTCGGGATCGCAAAGAATACATGATTCCGTTCTTCAAGCTAAGATTTTTGAACTTTTGGGCTTGTCAAAAGAAGAGATTCATCATAAGTTCGGATTTCTTGTTGAAGCTTTAAGTTACGGAGTCCCTCCTCATTTAGGAATAGCTTTGGGATTGGACAGAATTATCATGATTTTATCGAACTCCGACAGTATTAGAGAAGTCATAGCCTTCCCAAAAACTCAGAAAGCTGCGGACGTTATGTCCGGTGCCCCGGGAGAGATAGAGATTCAACAATTAAAAGAATTACATATAAAAGAATTACATATTAATGTGAGGACTTAATGAAAAAAACATTCAAATTGTTATTAGGGTATTTGTCGCTGATAGCGGTAGTATCGAGTTGTGTTGCTCCGGGAGAAAAAATAATCTTACAACCCTCTACGGTTGCAAAAGATATTGTTCTTGGAGAAGCATCTTTTGGTTTAAAAGAGTAGGCGTTGGTTAATAACGTCGTTAATAAAGAATTACATGTTAATGTGAGTACTTAATGAAAAAAACGTTCAAACTATTATTCGGATGTCTATCGCTAGCGGCGATAGTATCAAGCTGTGTTGCTCCGCAAAAGAAAGCAGTCTTGCAACCCACGGTTGGGAAAGACCTTACTCTCGAAGAAGAATCTTGTAGTGTAAAAGAATATGGTTCGGTTAATAACATCGTTAATAGCGATAGTACTTCTTTGAAAGAAGATTTCAATCGGATTTCAAAAACCTTCGGTCATCTTTTAATTCGCCAAGTAATGGCAACCGAAGGAATTAGTTTCAATCCGGAAGAAATCATTCAAGGTATTAAAGATGAATTAGACGGTAAGGAGGCTCCTTTGAGTGATGAAGTTTATCAGGAAAAAATTTCCGAGTTACAGAAGTCTTTTTTTGATAAAAAAGCACAGACTAATTTGGCTTTAGCCGAAACTTTCTTAAAGGAAAATGCTATGCAGCCGGATATTGTAGAAGTGGAAGCGAATCGGTTGCAGTATCGTATTTTACAAGAAGGGACTGGAGCTGAAGTAGTTGAAAATGGCACTCCGCTAATTCATTATAAAGGTTCTTTCATGGGAGGAGAAGTTTTTTCTAGCTCTCGTGATTTGAACGAACCTTTATTATTACCCTTGTCTCAAGCTATTCCCGGGTTTTCTTTAGGTATGAAAGGCATGAAAGAGGGTGAGAAAAGAGTATTATATATTCATCCCGATCTGGCTTACGGATGCTCCGGACATTTACCTCCTAACTCGTTATTGATTTTTGATATTGAGTTGGTAAAAGCCGATGGTGTGTCAAGCAAAGCTGTAGAGGAGGATATTGCCTCTTAAAAATGGAAGTCGTTCTTTTTCGTCCTGAAATTCCTCAGAATACTGGGAATATAGGAAGAACTTGTGTAGCCGTCGGTGCTGAGTTGACTTTAGTTAAACCTATAGGTTTTTCTTTAGAAGATCGGTTTTTAAAAAGAGCCGGCATGGATTACTGGGAACGACTGAAGGTCAATCTTGTTAACGACTTAGAAGGGTACTTAAATAGCAAGTACTCTTTGTGTGATTTGATTTTCTTCTCGACTAAGGGAACGAAAAACTACTATGAGGCCGACCTGAGTTTTGAAAATAGATGTTTGATTTTCGGTTCCGAAGGAAGCGGTCTTCCTTCGGAGATTTTAGATCGGTATCGAAATAACCTATATACCCTACCGATGATTCCCGGAAATAGATCGTTAAACTTGGCCACGACCGTAGGTGTGGCACTTTATGAATCGGTTCGTCAAAAAGAAATCAGACGGCATGTTTTTGTATAAAAGACATTAAGAAAGCTTTATCTTTGAGCCCTACGATTCTTTCCGCTTCCTGTCCGTTTTTGAAAAGTATTAAAGTGGGAATCGAGGATACCTCGTATTTCGCAGCGATGGTATTTTCGTCGTCAATATTGATTTTTCCGATTTTTAGAACACCGGAAAGTTCGGAAGAAAGTTCTTCAAGAATCGGGGTTAGCATTCTGCAAGGACCACACCACTCCGCAAAAAAATCGACAAGGACAAGTCCTTCTCCAATAAACTCAACGAAAGTCTCACTCGACAATACCTTTACCATAAGAACACTCACTTCGTAACGATTAAATGCGACCAAGAAGACTCGAACTTCCACCGGTTAACCGACTAGAACCTGAATCTAGCGCGTCTACCATTCCGCCATGGTCGCAATGTGAGATGATTTTAGGATTTTTAAGTAAAAAAAACAATAGTTCACTTAATTTCCATTCTCCGGACAATGAAATTTCCTTTTATTAGGAGAAAGATATTTTTCTTTCTAAAAAGATTATACTTAGCTATCCTGTTGGACTACCGATCGTTGTTCTTCGTCTAAAGAGTCGTGTTTTGAAACGATAGGTTCGTTGTTTATCATAGTTCCGTACGGGATTGGATTTACTTTGGTATAGAGGTTTATTATGAATGTTTCCGGTAGTACCAAGAAAAAATTACTCCGGTTTTTAAAAACTCAAAGAAAGCCCGAATTGTTGGATGCCTACCTGTTTTGTTTAGGCCAATCTTTGGGATTGAGTCCCGTTGTTTTCGTGAAAGATAAAGTTATTTATTCGACGGCTGAGGAAGCTTTGTCTAAGCTTGAGGCAGCCGGTAAGGTTTGGCGAGAAGCCGAGATCTATATAGGCGCGGGTCGTCCGTCCGTTAATAGTGAAACGAAACGTATTTATATTTGTCCTTTTACAGGGAAGGTTTTTGCGGATAACGTTTACACTAATCCTCAAGATGCGATTTATGATTGGTTATCTACTTGTAAGGAAAATACCGAAAGACAGGGCGGAGTTAAGGTTAAGAGATTTTTTGTTTCGGATGATCCTGAAGTGATCAGAAATTATATCCAACCTCTTAAGGAACCGATAAAAAAGACGGTATTCTCTTCGACCGTTTCCGGAAAATTATTTAACAGTTTAGACAATGTCATTGAAGATTTTAAATCCAACTACCTGAAGCCGATGAGTCTATTGGAAGTACAGAATCAGAATAAGTTTCAATTGGAAGAATCTTTTTTGAATTTATTGCAAAATTCATTGGAAGAAGAAAAAATTACCTCGTTTCTGGAGCTCTTAGCCGAAGATAATGAGTTTCATGCTTATATCAAAGAATGGGTAGAAACTGCCGATTAATTACCAAAAATGAACGAGCAACCGTAGACGTCGGTTTTGAGCTTGGGAAAACGCTCAATTGCGGGGATGTCGTTGTTTTTTACGGAGATTTTGGCTCCGGTAAGACGGCTTTTATAAGAGGACTCGTTTTAGGATTTTTCGGTTTAGGTTATCGTGAGCCTGTAACCAGTCCCTCTTTCGGGGGTCTTAATATTTATATGAATGATAGGTTATGTGTCTATCATTACGACTTGTATCGTTTCCCTCCACACATTGTGCCGGTTGTTTTTGATGACGTTGAGTCGGATAGAGGAGTGGTTTGTATAGAATGGGGAGAAAAATTAAGTTGTGATTTTCAAAAGACGATTACCGTCGACATAAGTTATTGCGACGTACTGAATGAAAGAGAGATTTCGATTGATGATAATCGGAGTCTTCTTCGAATCTAAAATATAATTACTTTTCGGAGTACCCAGATTATCATGCCTTTACTTAAAAACACTGAATTCGTTTGCTTGGATTGTGAAATGACGGGGTTAGACCTGGAACGCGATCGTGTAATAGAAATAGCAGTGGTCAGATTTACTTTTTCCGAGTGTATCGATTCTTTTGAGTCTTTGGTAAATCCCGAAAAGAACGTATCGGTTGAATCTATGAAGATCCATCATATTTCAGACGATATGTTGAAAGGACAGCCGAAAATTGCGGCTATTTTGCCGACCTTGCTCCGATTTCTAGGAGAGAATCCTTTAATCGTAGGACACAATGTCGGATATGATTTAGACTTATTGGCTAAGGAAGCCAAAAGGGTCGGTCAGGAGTTTGTATCGAAGTATTCGGTGGTTGATACGTTACGTCTTGCTAAGGATTACGGTGACAGTCCGAATAATTCGTTGGAAGCATTGGCGATGCATTTTAATATCGATCGAGGCTCTCTTCATAGAGCTATGAGAGATGTTGAAATTAATATAGAAGTGTTTAAGCATTTATGCCGTCGGTTCCGCACTTTAGATCAAGTGCTTGGTATTTTGTCCAAGCCGATAAAGATGAAATATATGCCCTTAGGAAAACACAAGGGATGCGTATTTTCCGAAATACCGATGCCATATCTTTTATGGGCCTCAAAGATGGATTTCGATGCCGATCTTTTATATTCCATTCGGAATGAAATTAAATTACGTAATAAAGGTAATACGTTCAATCGATCCGGAAATCCTTTTGCGGATCTTTAAATAACTTAAAAATTTTTTTATTCGGAGATGTAATATGCGACCTTTGGAAAATGAGTCAGCTCAAGGGACGGGGACGTCTGCAAACAATTTGATGAATACAGAAGCAAGCCATAATTTAGTCGCCGGTGATGAAGATGAAATAGTCTTAATAGGTAGCGAAGTAGAGAGTGCCTCTGGTTTTTCGTCAGTACTGGATAGAATAGATTCCATTACGGCTGCCATTCCGGCATCTCCCTTTTCTCCCGCTCATATAGAGACGCAGGCGTGCCGATTTTTTGTTTCTACCGATACATGGTGTCAAGATAGCGCATCCTTAGGATTCATTGGTTCTGCGAATACTACTTTACTTGAATGTCGTATGAATGCCACTCATTTATTTTCATATTGTGACGGAACACTGGACGTTATATATCATCCGCGTCTTTCACGCCGTTCCGGCACCTCTGCATTTACTGAAGCCGTTTTGTTACTACGACGTAGTTGGGATGAATTTTTTGATTCGTCTTCGGATATAACATCCCTTAACACTTCGGAAGCGTTTTCGACGGAATCGCGTGCTCCCGGCGCCTTTCGGATGCAATTTTGTGTGGGAGAGGGTGTAAATGTCGTGAGAGCGGCTTTAGAAGGATATCAACATGCTCAAAGAATTTTTGTGGTGGCTTTCGCTCCTTCTTGTTTAATCCGATCCGATGCTTGTTTTTCGGTTAGGCATTATCGTGCTGCAAACGATTGTGTTTCGATGATTCATGAACGAGGCGGCTCCTACCCCGAAACTGCCGTTGTTGAACGTTCGGCTACGAGTCGTGGATATATTGACAATCGAGATTATAGTTCTACTTTTCAAGATTGGGTTTCTTTAGAGGCGTTATGTTTTCAGTTACGAGAACGGCTGCGTATCGCAGGAGCATTACCCGCCAACTTTGATTTAGAAGTTCAGGAGTTAAGAGATCGATGTCTTGATTCCAAGCAAATTTTGGGACCTATAGTCCAACAGCGCGGCTTGGAAACTCATCATGCCGTTAATCGAGACCATGCAATACTTAGGCGTACAAGACGGGAATTGATAATGAGATTTATAACCGGTTATCAACAAGAGTGTGTTTTGAATTCCGGGGATAATTTACCTGAATTAAGTCTGGATGAATATCCGAGAGATAGACGTGAAAGAGTGTTGAGAAATATAAATTTTCTTAGAGATGCTTGCATGATACCTGCGAACATTATCCTCTCTATTGCTTCCGGTTATTCTAATTTTATGCTGGTGAGTGTAGGTGTGCCGCTTTGTCACGTAGTAAGCATACTACAGCGAATAGGGGTTTACGTTATTCGTAGAGACCCGGATGGTAACAGAACTTTATTGAGACAGGCGTCCTTAAGATTACATTTGCTCGATTATATTAGCTATCTTTATCAAGTAGGCGCCTTTTCAGGCTTGATAATTTCGGGATATCATCCTCCCGCATTCGTTGTAACGGGAGTAGGCGGATACTTTATCATTACCGGGACTCAGTTAATAACGGAAATGATAACCAGGCTTTATTCTCCCTTAAGGGGACGTATAGAGTCGTCTTTGACGGAAGTAGAAATTGAAGATATCGTAACGGATCGAGCCACTGATGCGTCAGCTCAGCGTCTCGGTCTTATCAGAAGAGTTTTTAGGGGTGCGATTCAGGTCAGTAGCGGACTTGCGGGACTCATTGTTGCGGCAAGTACTTTATATCCGCTTCTGGCTCCCGTATTCTCGTCGTTAGACGAGCCTGATTCAAACTATACAGCAGAATCTGGAGTGAATAATACGACAATGACGGCTGAGACGGCAGCAGATCTTAGCGGCGGGAGTATTGCACAGATGGCTTTAGTCGGATTTACGGGATTGGTTTCGGCGGCGACTATAGTCGGTAACATAGTGCAAGTTCGAAGAATGATGCGTAGGTTACGCGGAGATAATCGGATTGAAACACCCGTTCCTAATGCTCCTTCCGTATCGTTTAACGGTATGAGACGAAGTCTATATTTACCTGCAAATAACGACGAGCATTGGGGAGGGGAAGATGACAATTCGGAAGAAGGAGCGCTATGATATTGAAATAATATTGTTAGCGGAAGGTATGTTTAATTAGTCGTGACTATTGAAAATAATTTAAATTCGGAAACATCTTCTTTAACCGTAGATTCAAATAATGATTCTTCAGTAAGTTCCAATAATTCCGGTAATGTTCAATCCGTTATTGGTGTTACTCCGATTTCTCCTGCTGATCCTCCTAACTCCGTTTCGGAAAATTTCCTGCTGAGTATTGAGACGATAGCTGAGGCGGTTATTCCGGTTTTCGCTGCCGAGCCTTGTCGATTTTTAGTTTCCGATTGTAGTTGTTCTCCTTCTTATTCTGCGGTCGGTTTCATTAATCAAGGCAATACGACTTTGCTCGAATGTCGTATGCAAGCCTGTCATTTGTTGTCATTAGGGGCTTGGCCTATTGATGTCATATATAATCCTTCGGTTTTAGGATGGGAGTCGAGTCGTTCATCGAATTTGGAAATGGCCGTTATTCTATTGCGATGGAGCTGGGATGCCTATTTTGCGCGAACATCTTCTCGCGAATCTTTAAGATTACAATTTTGTGCGGGAGGGGGTGCACATATTGTTAGAGCTGCTCTGGTCGGATACCCATATGCTGCCAGAATTTTTGTAGTAGCTATAGCTCCTTCTTGCATGATAAATCCAAATTCTTGTTTTAGAGTTAGACACTATCGAACGGTATATGACGTTACGTCCATGGTTAGAGGTCCTGGGAGTGCTTTCCCTCATTTCACGTTGCTGGAACGAGAGTCCGAGAGTCGGGGGCTGTTTGGTTATGCCATGCATGATCCGTCATTTGATGATATTCTGGCTTTAGAGAGAGCGTGTTTTGAAATGAGAGAGCAACTGCAAATGTTCGGAATGTTGACACATGCTTTCGATTCACAGGTACAGGGTCTTAGAGAGCGTTTTTTGGATCGTGTTTCTTTCGCACAACAGGTCGATAATTCCGAGGAAGCGGTAGCGGCTTTTTGGAGATCTCTTGAATTCGGAGATTCTACGGGAAATATTACGAGACGTTGTATTTTAAATGAATTTATTGTTGTTAATTATGGTCCCGATTTAAGAATTGTTGCCGAAAATAATTTATGCACAGCCGCCCTAGATGAGTTTCCCTTGGATCGGGAGGCAAGCACGGCAGTTGCTCATAATTTGATCAGGGATATATCGTTATTGATTACGGAAATAGCTCTGGTTATGATCAGGAATTTGAGTTTGTCTTCAGTAATAGGACACGGAGCCCCCCTTTTACAGAGTCTAGGGATTTTCAGCAGTCTAGGGGCTTATGTAGTCCGTAGAGATTTCACAAGAAATTCTTGTTCCTTAAGAATACTTGCTTTAAGAGGGGGGAGCATTGGTTTTTTCGTTTCTTGTTTTCGATTGTGTTTATTTTCCGGATTAAGCTCTTCTTCCGCTCTTGCCAACATATCGAGAAGAAGTTGCATTGTTATTTCAAGTTCTTGTTTATTCGTGGACGTGATGTTTAGATGTTATGCCCCGTTAAGAGATCGCGTGCAAAGAAGATGGACTATAGTTAGTGATAGTTATTTAATGAGTAGTCGATATCAAAATTCTGAGGCAACTAGAGTCGGAATAGTTAATCGAATTGTAGGAAGTATGATGCAGATCGGAACGGGTAGTGCCATATTGTTCGGTATGGGCGGTTTATTAGGTGCAATTGTTGCTCCCGTGTTATCTACGGGTAGCTTAACAGGCAGCAATTTTCGAAGATTAATGGTTTTGATAAGTATAACCGGGTGTTTTTCCATAACTTCCGTAATCGCTAATATTAGGCTGACAAGAAGACTTTTCAGAGGACTTTATAATTATGATCATACACGGGTGGAGATGGGTATAGTCGAGCTCCGGGAAGGGGGATTAGATATGTCTCCTGAAAATGATGATGTTTTTTTTGATGATTCAAGTGTGGATCAATAATGCCGTTATTTCTTGTTTTCATGATGAAAATATTTAACGCGTGCCGATAAATTGAACATAGCTTTCGTTTTAACCGGTGTTATGCGATCGATAGGATTTTTTATCGAAGTTCGTAATCGGAACCACAGACGGCAAGAGCTTATTAAGCGGTGTCCTGTAGAGTGACTGATTTTTTTAATATTAACAACTAAATATGGGATCCCCTGACGGTATTAGCGGAAAATCTTAGATCGGTTGTGTCCGACAATAACGATTCTGAAAAGGGTAAAAAAGAAGATAATGTATGAAAAGGTATTAACATGGGCAGTCGAAAGACGGATCGTGTCATCGGTGTTAAGGATCGTTCAGTAAAGTTTAAATTTATTGACTTGTTTGCCGGTATAGGAGGATTTCATCTGGCAGGGATTCGTAACGGAGGCGAATGTGTCTTAGCCTGTGAAATGGATGAAGGGGCTCGAGCTACCTATTCGGCAAATTATAAAGTGTCTGCTTTTCCGAAGGATATTACTCGAATCAATCCGGAAGACATTCCCGATCATGATTTACTTTGTGCGGGTTTTCCTTGTCAGCCGTTTTCACAAGCAGGAAACAAGAAAGGATTTGACGATATGAGAGGGACTCTTTTTTTCTATATTGCTGAAATTCTAAGAATAAAGTTGCCTAAAGCTTTTTTTTTGGAGAATGTGAGATATTTGTTAAGTCATAACGGAGGTCGGACATTTTCTATTATTAGACAAATTTTAGAAGAACTCGGATATTCTTTCTTTCATAAAATAATCAAAGCATCCGATTTCGGGTTGCCTCAACATCGTCCGAGACTGTTTATGGTCGGTTTCAAAGATCGAACCGTGGACTTCGTGTTTCCGACAAAAATTCCTTTGACTTTGACTATGGAGGATATTTTCGGCAAATCTTGTAATAAAGTGATTGGATTTACTCTTAGAGTCGGAGGAAGAGGTTCCAAAATACATGACAGAAGAAATTGGGATACGTATTTGGTCGATAATAAAGAATATAGATTACGATTAAAGGACTGCTTAAAAATGATGGGATTTCCTGAGGATTTTCGATTTCCCGTTTCCGAAACGCAAGCCATAAAACAACTTGGTAATAGCGTAGCAGTGCCTGCTATTAGTAAAACCGTTGAAGCATTAGTAAAATTTTTGGATTTAAATTTTTAATTTTATTACCATATCCCCGTTACTTTGGTTAATTATTGTTGGCACCGGCGAAAGTAGCATTAAAGAGTCCGAAAATTTTTGATTCTTCGGGTCTATGAAAAAAGACAACACTTTCCTTCGTTAGCATTGACTGTGACCGAAACAGGGAGATTTCATTTTATGATCTTGTCTCCGGTTTCGATTAATTTCATCACTATTTTTAAAGATTTTTAGAAAGTCTTTAAATCGTAACGGGAAAGTCACTTGCGTGTCGGACAGTATCCTTATCCTTAGGGATGTTTTCAGGCAGCTATAATATCATTTTAAAAGCATCGATTGAGGTAAATTAATATGGTCTCTCCAATTAATAATTCAGGTGTTTCGGGTGTTTCTTCCTTGGATGAAGAGGATCAAGGTGAAAACGACGAATTATCCATAGATACGACAATCCGGCAGCCTTCTCAGAAAGAACGAGCCTCCCGGTTCGTAGTCGGATCGTGTCAACCTGTAGTCATAGGGGCTTATCCCGTAGGGTTCATTAATCAAAATAATCTTACAATAGAAGAAACTCGCGCTCAAGCCGTTCAGTTAAGCCAAATTATAGGAGGGGCCGTCAATCTTGACGTTGTTTATCAACCGGGGGGGGGGGGATTGGTGGGTTATTTCCTCGACTTGATCTCGATGCCGTAAGGTTATTACGAGAGGGGTGGGATGATTGGTTTGAGCAGCATCCCGGTGAACCTCGGTTGCAATTTTGTGCAGGAGCCTCAACGGCAACCGTCGCAGCTGCTTTGGAAGGCTATCAGCAGGCTTATCTAATTACCGTCGTAGCGATTGCACCGTCGACGATTATTCCTCGAGATAGATGTCACCGGATCGTTTATTACAGATCTAGAGGAGATTTAACTTCGTTATCAGGGTCTCTTTCTACCCCGGTTACGATTGTTGAGCGTCATCCGGAATCGATAGGTTGCTTTGACAATTGTTTCGCCAGTTCTACGTTTATAGGTACTATTAGATATGAATGGCTACTCTTTTCGGGCGAAAACCCTGCTATTCCGGCATCCGTCGGTTTGAGAGGAGATTCGGTTGCGGAACATGTTGTTATAGCCGAAGATTTTGAACACGCCTTGCGTGACGGGATTCTTCGACAAGAGGATATTGAGAATTTATACGAAGGGGCCTTCGTTCCTTCTCATCCAAACGACCCATTAAGTTGGAGTATAGCCGTTGTTGATACCGCAAGACAGACGCTTCTGGCAGTAGATGCCGTATTTTTAATGAGAGTTTTTTCCGGCAGTATGCGTCTGCACTTATATAACGGGTTCTGTTTGCTTGTGGCAGTCAATACAATCAGAAATACGGTTTTGGTTTATGTCCCGAGAAGCCAGAACCGCGGCAATAGAGCGAGAACCCTTGCCTTAAGAACCGGTTTTATGGAGACGGTACAGGCCTTATACGGTCCGGCTTTTCTTTGGGCCTATGCTTTGAATCCTTCGTTAATGCCGGTATTGCGGATTGCTTACGGTATATTAGCTGTCTATTTTACTCCGGCATTTCTTGTTGATCAATCCGTAGTATGGATATCTCCTTTGAGAGGGCGTCTTCAAACTTTTCTTGTCGGTTCTTCAGAAGAAACAGCCGTTGCAGTGCGTTCGGGAGAAAATTCTCCTGCCGCGCGGGTGGGTTTTGCTCGGGGAGTGGAAGGAACGGTACTGTGGGGAATTGCGGGTCAAATTGTCGGTGTCGCGGCTAACCTCTTCTTTAATTTCTCGATGTATCCTTCCTTGGAGACTGCTTTCGGCGGTACTCCTTTTAACGCGACAACCGGAGATTTTAACGCGACAACCGGAGTACCCGCTACGGAACCCGGATTGGACCCTGCGGCAACGGCCTATGCGATCACTTTAGCTTTGTGCGGAGCATTAGGATTGACTTCGATGGTTTTGAATAGCATATCTTTAAGTAGGATGTTAAGAAATCGACCTCAAGAAGAACTCGTAGTTGAGGCTCCTGAACACCGGGGGTTGGTCGAAGCGAGCGAAAGTGATTCCGAAGAGGAAGAGGAAGAGGTCTAAGATCGTAGGAGATTGATGTGCAATCTAAAGCGGTATAACCTGCAATATCCGTCGATTTCGGTCATTGTCGTGTTCTTTTTGCGAATATCTTGACTTTTTTTCCGAGCGGAATAGACTTCGATTAGTTTTAAGGGAATTTGATCAAAGATATGCGGAGCTGCGATCGATGAGAAAGAAAAAGTCCGTGGCGGCTAGTGCCGTTAACGGACAGGTTTATAAAGTGTTTCCTAATGATCTGAATACTAATAATACGGTATTCGGTGGGATGGTTATGAGTATGTTGGATCGGTTGGCTTTGGTTATAGCCGAACGACATACCGAACGTCTTTGTGTTACGGTTTTTGTAGATGCCGTGAGGTTTTATGCTCCTGCTTATCTCGGCGAAACATTGATAAGCCAAGCTTCCGTTAATCGGACTTGGCGAACGTCTTTGGAAGTCGGAGTTAAGGTGTGGGCGGAAACGCCTTTAAAACAAGAAAGACGGCACATCACTTCCGCTTATTTTACTTTCGTTGCTTTAGACGAGTTTAATTGTCCCGTAACGGTGCCGGAGATTTTCCCGGAAACCGATGATGAAAAGAGAAGATATCAGGATGCCGATACAAGACGTCGTAAAAGGCTTAACGTGGGCTAATTCGTTATTTTCTTTGAAATTGCCGATCAGAGCTTTGCTGTTTGTTGTTTCTTGGATGGCTTTTCTTTTCGCACAGCCCGATTTGAGTCTTTGGGCTTGTTCCCTAACGGCTTCTTTAGGATACGGTTGTCTGTTATCGGCGATTTCGGATTGTCCGGTTCGCGTAGGAGCCAGGGCCGTCTTTTTATGGTGTTTTTTCGGTGAGTTATATCATTTTAGTTGGCTCGTATCGGACAAATACGTAGGCAAGTTCATCTTATTTCCTTGGTTGTTTGTATCAACCTTTCTCGGTATTTCTTTCGTATTTTTTTTCTTGTGTTTAAGAAGGCTCATTTTTACTTGTCGACCTTTAACCGTCATTATCGGCGGTGCTTTTCTATGGGTGTTTTTAGAGAAGTTGCGTTATCTCGGATTTTTTTCGGGGTTGTCATTCGATTTTTCCGGGTTCAGTTTAACGGGTAATCCTTATTACGCCCAATGTGCATCTTTTTTAGGTGTTTTCGGGTTGACTTTGTTGGTCATGAGCAGTTCCTTAACATTTTATTTTTGTATTCGGAGTCTGCGTCGAAGTTTTTTAGTCGGATGGATTTTGATTAACGGTATACCTTATTTGGCGGGAGGTGCATTTTATCATTTTCATGCCGGAAAATTATTAAGCGATAATCGATATTTGTCCGTTGCACTCGTTCAACCGGCTTTTAAACCCGAGACGGGAGGAATGGGAGTTCTACGAGAAAGATTGTTGGCCTTATGCCGACGAATTACGGTTAAACCCGATTTGATTGTTTTCCCTGAGGCGATGATACCATGCGGATTGGAAAGTCATGCTTGTTCCTTAACGGAATTTCAAGACATAATCACGCGCAATTTCGGTGCGGTCCGATTAAATTTCACTAAACCCGAATTAAACTACCGAGATTATTTCGAATGGTTAAGTTCTTATTTTGATTGCGGTATCGTTATCGGAACGGAGGTTTCGATTTATAATTCCGGAAGACGTTTTTTTTATAATTCGGCCGTTTTATTATCGGCCGATGAAGGAGAAATGTTTCGTTATGATAAAAGGATTCTGGTCCCTATCGGAGAATATCTTCCCGGAGGACGTGTAGGAGCGTTTATCGTCGGAAAATATTTTCCGCAATATTTTTCGCCTTATTTTAAAGATCGAGGACGAAATACCGAATTGATGCGATCGTCTCGTCTTCCTCCATTCGGAGTTTCTATCTGCTATGAAGAAACTTTCGGGGACCTGATTCGAATCTATAAATTAAAAGGCGCTTCTTTTTTGGTTAATTTAACCAATGATATGTGGTATCCCCGTTCTCGATTACCGGAATTTCATTTTTTACACGGTGTTTTAAGAAACATAGAGTTAGGGCTATCGAGTGTAAGAGCCTGTAATACCGGTGTTACGGGAGGTGTGGATTCTTTAGGTAGAATTGTAGCGAAGCTGCCTTCCGAAAATAGCTTTCGTGAAGCTTTGCCTGAAGTTTTAATCGTAAAGTTACCGTTGTATTCTTATACGACACCTTATTCGTTTTTAGGAGATGCTTGTTTAATGTATTGGAGTCTCTTTGCGACGTTGTTCGTGTTCGTTCTTTTATTATGCCCTACGCCTCCCTATTGTCAAAAACGGAGAAATAAGATAAATTGACCCCGTGCGGGAGTTTTTTCATGGTTGAGCGTGCGCAAAGGACTCTAAAGACAGAGGTGCGGTTTTCCGGTCTGGGTATTCATTTAGGAAAAGCGGCGACATTTTCTCTTTTACCTTCGGGTGAAGATTCGGGTATTGTTTTTAAAAAATTCGATTCCGTTTCCGGTCGGGAAACGGAGATTCCGGCCGATTTGGTCAGGGTAAGCAGTACGGGAAGATGTACGACGTTAAGCAACGGGCAGGAAAGCATTTGTACTGTAGAACATCTACTGGCTGCTCTTAAAGCTTATCGGATTGACAATGCTGTTATTCGTATTGAAGGAGAAGAGATTCCGGCAGGAGACGGCAGTTCCGCTGTTTTCATCAATCTTATCGAACAGGCGGGTATCATTGAACAAAATAAACCCGTAAGGACGTTTCGTTTGATGAAAACCGTATGTTTTAAAAAAGATGAAATTTTTTTAGCGGCAGTTCCTTCTCAAGAATTTAGAATTAGTTATACATTGCATTATCCGAAAATCAAAATGATCGGCACTCAACATTATTCGTGTAAGATAGAGCCGGAGTTTTTTAAAAAAGAAATTTCCGGTTGTCGTACTTTTGCCTTATATAATGAGCTTAGATTTTTAATGGATCGTGGGCTTATAAAAGGCGGTAGTTTGGAAAATGCAATCGTTTTTAATGAAAAAGTTGCCATCAGTAACGAAAGTCTTCGTTTCCCGGACGAGCCCGTTAGGCACAAGATTCTCGATTTGATAGGGGATCTGTCTTTAGTGGGAAAAAATTTTTTAGCCCATATTATTGCCATCGGATCCGGACATTCATCAAACGTGGCTCTTGGAAAAAAAATAGCAAATATGTTGTATTAGTGGGAAGTTTTTTTGAACAAGCATATTGAAATGGAAACATCTCGGGACGAGCCCGTAATCGGTTTTAAGGAAATTATTGCTTTACTGCCTCATCGTTATCCATTTCTTTTGGTGGATAAGGTTTTGTCCGTCGATTTGGAGTCGTCTGCAATTGTCGCTCAAAAAAATGTGACTGTTAACGAACCGTTTTTTGTAGGTCATTTCCCTGAAGTTCCGATTATGCCGGGAGTATTGATTTTGGAGGCTTTGGCTCAAGCTTCCGGAATTCTTTTGGGATTAAAACTCGGTGAGAGGCGTAACAAGAAGCTGGCTTTGTTTTTAGGTATTGAAAAAGCCAGGTTTCGTAATGTTGTGGTCCCGGGAGATTCGCTGATTTTGCACTCTAATTTTGCTCTTATCACCGGTAAAGGCGGAAAAACAAAAGTGAAGGCGGTCGTCGGTTCCAAGGTGGCTGCCGAAGCAGAATGTAGTTTTGCTTTGGTAGATAAGGACTCAATGTAATTTCGGAGAATTATGACAATTATTCATCCAACGGCAGTAGTTGAAGACGGTGCAAAAATCGGTGAAGACGTTACGATAGAGCCGTATGCCGTGGTTAAAGGCACCGTAACGTTAGAAAGTGGAGTGACTGTCAAATCGTATGCTTATATTGACGGACACACGGTTATAGGTAAAGGAACCACCATTTGGCCTTCGGCTATGATCGGAAACAAATCTCAGGACTTAAAATTTAAGGGCGAAAAAACTTATGTTACGATTGGAGAGAATTGTGAAATTAGGGAATTTGCCATAATTACTTCTTCTACCGTGGAAGGCACGCGCGTCTCCATCGGTAATAATTGTTTAATCATGCCCGGTGTTCATATTGCGCATAATTGTACGGTAGGCAACCACGTCGTTATGAGTAACAACACTCTTTTAGCCGGTCATGTTCAAGTGGGAGATCATGTCGTGATCGGAGGAATGGTGGGAGTTCATCAATTCGTTAGAATCGGAAGCCATTCAATGATCGGTGCCTTAAGCGGATTGAGAAGAGATGTTCCTCCTTATACGATTGGCAGCGGACATCCTTATGTACTTTCGGGGATCAATCGGATCGGATTGCAAAGAAGGCAGTTTTCTTTCGAAACCAGAAACGCTTTAATTAAGGCCTTTCGTTTAGTGTATAGAACGAAATATTCTTTTGCCGACGGCTTGGATCGTGTACAGCAGGAATGGGGATATGTTCCCGAAGTTTTGCATTTTGTCGATTTTTGTCGTGAAAAAAGTAAAAGAGGTATTGAAAGTTCCTATTCGGCTTTCAATGAAGATTCCTTGACGGAAGCGGAAGACGAACAAGAGATATTAATTGATTCCTAAGATAGTTTTTTTTGGGACTCCGCAATTTTCGGCAACCGTTTTGAAGTTTCTTTACGATTCCGATACCGTTGATATTGCATCCGTTATTACACGGACCGATAAGCCTTCTAAGCGTTCGATTATGCCTGTTTCTTCTCCGGTAAAAGAGCTGGCGATTAGTCTTGGTATACCCGTTTTTCAACCCATAAAATGCTCTACGGAGTCGTTTGTGGAAGTTTTACGATCTATCGAAGCCGATTTATTTATTGTAGTAGCCTATGGGGAAATAATTCGTCAAAATGTCTTGGATCTTCCGCGCTTCGGGTGTCTTAACGTTCACGCCGGGTTGTTGCCTGCTTATCGTGGAGCAGCCCCCGTTCAAAGAGCGATTATGAACGGAGAGACTCTTTCGGGGCTTACGGTTATTCGTATGGACGCCGGAATGGATACGGGTGCTATTCTGTCTCAAGAGATAATGGAGATAAAGGAAGATATGACCTCGGGAGACTTGCTTCAGAGCTTGTCTTTGGTAGCCGGTCCTTTGTTGACGAAAACCATTTCAGGAGTGGTGTCAGGGCAGTTAATCGGAGTTGCTCAGGATGAGTCGAAAGTCTCTTTTGCTCCGAAGATTCTTAAGGAGGAAAGTCGGATCTCCTGGGATATCGATAGTTCTACCGTTTATAATAAGATTCGTGCATTATTGCCTACACTGTTGCCTTGGTCTGCGATTCAGATTAAAAGAGAAGAAAAAAAGCTTTTTTTTCATGAAGTTTTAAAAAGCAACGTCCGATACGATTTACCTCCGGGAACGATTTTAAGGCCTTCCAAAAGTGAGATGGTAATCGTTTGTCGAGAGGGAAGTATCATTCCCATTAAGGTTCAAATAGAATCAAAAAAAATATTACATATTAAGGATTTTCTAAACGGTATTTCCGATATTAATACCTTAACTGTCTTATGATGTTTTAATTCATAATTAATATTTAAATCTGTATAATATTGATATTTGAATTTTATGAATTAAATGGAGATAGTATAGTTTATGGCTTTAAGAATTCCTTTGGCGGCAGTGTATCGTGGTGCCGCTACTTCTCCTCTTGTTCAATTAAGTTTACCGGAACTTAGAGGCTCAGGCTCCGTCAAGACATTTTTCACGTCATCGACAAACAAACTTTCGTCGTTCATTAACCGTACGAAAGGCGTGGATAAGGCAGTCAAGGCTGCAGCTGCCGTCACAGAACTAAGCAGGGTAATTGCTATGAGAACGGGGGCGGCCGAGGCTGTGGCTGGGGCGAGTACGGCTTTGGGTCTCTTCACGGATGCACGAAGTGTTATCGGTTTGGCTAATGCGTTAAACGGCAGTATTCCTGCTATGGTTGATTCCGGGAAAAATTGTAAGACTTTAGTTATGGGTCTTATTAAAAAACAATCGTTTGTGGCGATCGGAGCTAAAGAAGACCCGCAGGATGGCAATGAGTCCAGGGTGTCAATAGTCGATTATAACAGGCTCTACTGTGGGCGAGGTGAGATGGCGTTAGGGCTTGTCGACCATGCCTGCGGATTAGTCAGTTCAGCGACTTATGTGACGGCGTTTGGGCCGGTTAGGGGAACTTTGTTTGCCAATAGGTGCTCAAGCTTTATGGCGCCCCCTGTCAAACAAGGTTTTAGTCAAGCATTCAATTGGTTAATGGCGGTTAATCATGCTGCCGGGTTGATAGGTAGCAGCTGTGCTTTAGTGCATGAAAATAAAGCCTATCGAAGGGTATTGGAAAGTTGTGATCTCGTGGCCGAATCGGGAGAAGCTCTGGATGTCACGGCTAGGCCCCGATTAAAAATGGTTCATCAATATTTCATTATCGGTCATGTTGTGAATTTGATGGAAAAGTTGATGGAAATGATTTTGGACATCTTCAAAATTATTCCTTCGATAGTTTCGATTTTGCCTCTCGAAGCAAAAGCCGCTTTAGGAGTTCTTATCGGTTTCGTCGGTTTATACAAAATTTGGCGAACTGCTTAATTTTTCTTTTACTTTTAAAGCCGTCGTTTTTCTTTTCGACGGCTTTTTTGTTTCCTTTTTATTTTCATTTATTTGTCTTCAAAATTTTTAATAAAAATCTCATCTTTTTTCTTGTTGTCAAAATGTTGTCAGTTTGATAACCTCTCTTCTTTCTTTCCCCGAGAAGAGCGGAAAGATTGTTCTTTCCGGAGAATCTTTATGGGTGTGGGTCCGTTATTTCGGTAGGATATCGCAGTCGTCGTAATAGGGCAATTGTTCGGTTGGTCTTGAAGGTGTTTCGATAATGTTAACGGTGACCTTCTTTTAATGGCTCTGAGGGTGTTTTTTTTGAGAAGCTGGAAATTTAGTCAATAGGCGAGGATTTTTGAATGCATTTTAGTTTAATGGGACGTAAGAAGGGAATGACGCATCTGTTCGATGATAGGGGAAATTTAATTCCATGTACCATTGTCGAAGTGCAGAGCAGCTTTGTTCTTCAGGTTAAGGGTGCTGAGAAAGATGGATATAACGCTCTTAAAATGTCTACGGGTGAGATGACGGTGAAAGACGAAAGGACGGCGTTTCGAAGAGTAGGTAAGCCTTTGTCCGGTATTTTTCGGAAGTCCGATGTTCCGGTTTGTCGTAAAATTTATGAAAATCGTTTGGCTTCCGATCAGCTTGACGAAGTCAAATTTCACGGTGCTGTAGGTATCGAAATTTTTTCGGGAATAAAAGAGATTATCGTTAAGGGAGTTTCTAAAGGAAAAGGCTTTCAGGGTGTTATGAAGCGCTTTGGATTTCGGGGAGGGCCGGCCAGTCATGGATCCGGGTTTCATCGACATGGCGGATCTAATGGAATGAGAAGTACGCCCGGCCGTTGTCTTCCGGGAGGAAAAAAGCCCGGTCGTCTTGGGGGCGATTCCGTAACGGTTAAAAATCTAAAGTTAATTAAAGTCGATCTTGAAAATAAATTTCTTTTTATCAAGGGAGGGATTCCTGGAGGCAAGGATGCGTGGTTGTCTGTTTGTTGCCCATACGATGATGTGAAAAAGGAAATTATTAAAGGGTAGTTGAGGGAGGCGACGTGGTTTCTATTTCGAAATTTGATTTTTTTGGTAAAAAAACTGGTGATATTGAAGTTTCTGATGATTTTTTCAAGGAGAAGACCGGTTTTTCAAAGATGGTCAAAGATTATATATTGGCTCTTAGGACTAATAAAAGACAGTGGTCCGCTTGTACGCGAGGGCGATCCGAGGTTAGTCATTCTACCAAAAAGCCTTTTAAGCAGAAAGGGACAGGTAATGCTCGTCAGGGTAGTTTAGCTTCTCCTCAGTTTAGAGGAGGGGGTATAGTTTTCGGGCCCAAGCCTAAATTCGATCAGCATATAAGAATTAACAAAAAAGAGCGACGAGCGGCCGTCAGGATTTTATTGGCTCAAAAAATTCAATCCGGAAAGTTTTTGTTAGTCGAAGATGATGTTTTTTCGTCTTTTGAGATTCCTAAAACTAAAAAAGTCATTGATTTTCTTAGAAATTGCGGAGTTGAATTTAGGGGTTTATTGGCGATTGACGCTCTTCATAATGTCAATGGAGACAACTTTCAAAGAAGCATGAGAAATTTAGAGTCTTTTAACGGGTATGTGCGAAGCATAAATCTCAACGGATACGACGTTATTTCTTCTCATAACGTGATTGTGAGCGAATCGGCTTTTACTGAATTGGTTGGTTATTTATCCGCATAAAGAGTTAGAGGTTGCTGTTAATGAAAAATCCTTATGATCTTGTTAAGCGTCATTATGTGACGGAAAAATCGAAAATGTTAGAATCTTTGAGTTTGGGTGACGGAGTCGGAAAGAAGAAAGGTTCTCATTGTCGTTGTCCCAAGTACGTTTTTGTTGTCGATTCTCGGGCTAATAAAATCGAAGTGGCGAAGGCTATTGAGGAAATTTATTCTGCGAAGAATATAAAAGTTTTAAAAGTAAATACCGTTTCGGTCAAGCCAAAGCCTAAAAGAGCGCGAAAAGGGCGTGCCGGGAAAACGTCTTCTTTCAAGAAAGCTATAGTTACTTTGAAAGAAGGTTGTTCCATTGTTTAGTGGAAAGAAGTTTATAAGGATAATAAAAGAATATGTTTAAGAAATTTAAACCTAAAACTCCGGGGACTAGACAGCTTGTTTTGCCTGTTTATAATGAGTTGACAATGGAAGGCGATCTTTCCGGAACGAAGTCAAGAAAAAGCATAAGGCCTCATAAAGGATTGTCCTTTTTTAAGAAGAAAACCGGTGGTCGGGACAATTTAGGGCATATCAGTTGTCGTCATAAAGGCGGAGGGGCTAAGCAACTCTATCGTGTTGTCGATTTTCGACGCGGTAAGGATGGTATACCTGCTCGGGTTGCTACTGTCGAATATGATCCCAATCGTTCCGCTCATATTGCTTTAGTGAATTATTACGATGGTGAAAAGCGATACATTTTAGCTCCGAAGGGGCTTAAAATGGGAGATAACGTGGTTTCCGGGGAAGGCAGTCCTCATAAAATCGGTTGTTGCATGAGTCTTAAAAGCATCCCTCTGGGTACCGCGATTCATAATATCGAGCTGCGTCCCAACAAAGGGGGAAAGATGGTTAGATCGGCCGGTCTTTCCGCTCAAATTATTGCCAAATCTTCCGGCTATGTGACGTTAAAAATGCCTTCCGGTGAATTTAGGTTGTTTAATGAAAATTGTAGAGCGACTATCGGTGAATTATCTAACGGAGATCATAATCTCAGAGTTGAAGGTAAAGCCGGTCGTATGCGTTGGAAAGGTGTCAGGCCAACCGTTCGCGGTACGGCGATGAATCCCGTTGATCACCCACATGGTGGCGGTGAAGGAAGACATAACGGATATATTCCTAAAACTCCCTGGGGAAAAATGACTAAAGGTTTAAAGACTAGAAATAAACGTAAGTCTAATGAATGGATTGTTAAAGATCGTAGGAAGTAGTTGTTATGGGTAGATCATTAAGAAAAGGGCCTTTTGTGGATCATCATCTATTGGAGAAGGTTCGTCGAATGAATGAAGCAGATAAGAAAATGCCTATCAAGACTTGGTCTAGGCGTTCTATGATTATTCCCGAAATGGTCGGTTTGACCTTTGAAGTGCATAACGGTAGGAAATTTCTTTCTGTGTTCGTTTCCGAAACAATGGTCGGGCATAAGCTGGGAGAATTTTCTCCTACACGGTTGTTTAAAAGTCATCCCGTTAAGAAGGGTTAGAATTTAGGGAGAAAAAGAAGATGTTGTTTAAGGCTCAAGCTCGTTATGTTAGAGTGCCTCCTAGAAAGGCTAGATTAGCTGCAGGATTAATTAGGGGGTTGTCCGTCGTCGATGCTGCCGTGCAGTTGGGTTTCTCTCAGGTAAAAGCCGGAAGATTGCTTAAAAAGGTGTTGGATAGTGCCGTGGCGGGGGCTGAACTTCAGGAAAACGTTAAGCGTTCCGATTTGAATGTGTTGGAAGTGCGTATTGATGAAGGGCCTCGTTATAAACGGGCCAAATCCAAAAGTAGAGGCGGGAAAGCGCCTATTTTAAAGCGCACTAGTCATTTAACTGTGATAATCGGTGAAAAATAGGTTTTAGGAGAGTTATATGGGTCAGAAAGGCTGTCCGATTGGATTCAGAACGATAATTAATAAGAACTGGAAGTCCATTTGGTACGGAAATAATCAGGAATTCGGTCAATTTTTGATTGAAGATTTCAGGATTAGAGAATTTTTAAAGAAAAAATCTTCGTGTCAAGGAGCTGCCGGGTTTAGTATTCGGCGTATGAGTGAAAAAGTCGAAATCACGATTCACACTTCTCGTCCGGGTTTGGTTATCGGTAAAAAAGGAGCGGAAGTCGACATTCTTAAGGCAGAGCTCAATAAATTGACCGGTAAGCAAATTTGGTTAGAAATCGAGGAAATCAAGAGACCTGAGTTAAATGCCAAATTAATGGCTGACGGTATAGCAAAGCAAATCGAAAGGAGAGTTGCGTTCAGAAGAGCTATGAAGAAGGCTATTCAGTCTGTAATGGATGCCGGAGCTTTGGGGGTTAAGGTTCAGGTTTCCGGTCGTTTGGCAGGAGCCGAAATAGCCCGGTCCGAGTGGTATAAAGAAGGGAAAATACCTCTGCATACGCTTAGAGCCAACATTGATTATGCGACCGCTAGGGCCGAGACGACATACGGTAGTATCGGTGTTAAAGTTTGGATTAATTTAGGCGAGAAGTCCTCGATTGTTAAGAAAAGCAAAGAATAGTATTGTCGGACGGGTGAATAAATTAAGGAGTTGAAGAGGCACGATGTTGTTACCTAAGCGTACGAAGTTCCGTAAACAACAAAAGGGACAGTTTGCAGGTTTAAGTAAAGGCGCTAATTTCGTCGATTTCGGTGAGTTCGGCATGCAAACGTTAGAACGAGGGTGGATTACCAGTAGGCAGATAGAATCATGTCGTGTAGCCATCAATAGACATTTGAAAAGACGAGGTAAGGTTTGGATTCGTATATTTCCTGATAAGAGCGTTTCCAAGAAACCTGCCGAGACTAGGATGGGTAAGGGAAAAGGAGCTCCCGATCATTGGGTAGCCGTTGTTCGCCCCGGTCGAGTATTATTTGAAGTAGCAAACGTTTCTAGAGAAGAGGCTCAAGATGCCTTAAGAAGAGCAGCAGCTAAGCTTGGATTAAAGACGCGTTTTGTTAAGCGAGTTGAGAGGGTTTGATGATTATGAAGGAACGAAAAAAAGATCGAATGAGTCTTATCGGTGGTTTGCGTGAGTTGGATGCGATTGCTCTTAACGATAAGCTTTTATCGCTCAAAAAAGAATTATTCTTGTTGAGGGCCGATAAAGCTATGAATAGACAAGTAAAGGTACATCGTTTCGGAGCGATTCGGAAAGAAATTGCTCAAGTA
The DNA here is from genome assembly GCA_036659455.1 of Victivallaceae bacterium. NCBI lineage: Bacteria > Pseudomonadati > Lentisphaerota > Lentisphaeria > Victivallales > Victivallaceae > Victivallaceae bacterium. The sequence goes on along the minus strand of JAVXCN010000001.1, from coordinate 597,599 downwards.
ATGACCGTAAAATCGGAGAAAATGAGGTGTTATGGTTGAGATAGAAAAAATTCGAGGTAACAGAAAAACTAAGACGGGAGTAGTGGTCTCTACTAAAATGGATAAGACGGCTATAGTTAGAGTCGAGAGAGTTTTTGCTCATCCGCAATATTCGAAGGTTGTTAGGACCTCAAAGAAGTATTATGCTCATAATTTGGTTGAGGGCATTAAGAAAGGAGACACCGTTCGTATCGTGGAATCCAGGCCTATTTCGCGTTTGAAGAGATGGCGGATTTTAGAATGCGTGTAGGCGTAGGTTGTTAAGCAGAGCAGGTTTATGATTCAGCAGGAAAGTCAATTAAAGGTTGCCGATAATTCCGGTGCTAAAAAAGTTAAGTGTTTTAAAGTGCTCGGAGGCTCTAAGAGAAGGTACGCGCACGTCGGAGATATAATCGTTTGTTCGGTAAGAGATATCGAACCTGATAGTTCTATTAAGAAGGGCGATGTCGTTAAGGCCGTAATAGTAAGAACTAAGAAAACTATTTTAAGATCGGATGGATCCAGTCTTCGATTTGATACGAACAGTTGCGTGATTATCGATGACAAGGGAAATCCTAAGGGAACGAGGATATTCGGTCCTATAGCTAGAGAAGTACGGGACAGAGGTTATGTTAAAATCAGTTCCATGGCGCCGGAGGTTATATAGATGAATACGCATAGTAAAACGATCCGTAAGGGCGATAAAGTATTTGTGCTTTCCGGAAACGATAAGGGCAAAATTGGTGCAGTCCTTGCTTTTATGAAGGATAAGGTTGTTGTTGAAGGCGTAAATGTTCGAGTAAAGAACATTAAAAAATCTCGTGAGCATCCTAAAGGAAAACGTATTAATATCGAATGCCCGGTCCATATTTCAAACGTGAGACTTTCGATTGATGGCAAAAAGTCTTCTTTAATTGTTCGTTTTAATGAAGGTCGCAAAGAGATCTGGAATCGTCAGCCGGACGGCAAAGAGGTGCTGTATCGTGTTGTAAAGGAGAAGAAAGATTAGTATGAGCAGATTGAAGGATTTTTATTTAAAAGACGTTAGAACGAAATTAAACGATATGTTCAGCTACTCTAATTGTATGCAAATCCCTGTCTTAAAAAAAATTGTGATTAGTATGGGATTAGCTGAAGCCTCTAAGGATAAAAATGCCTTTCAGGATCATATTTCGGAATTGACTATGATTTCCGGGCAAAAGCCTCTTATCACGAAATCGAAAAATGCTATTGCCGGATTTAAGCTAAGAGAAGGACAAGGCATTGGGGCAAAAGTAACTTTGCGAAGTGTCAGAATGTTCGATTTCATGGATCGATTTTGTAACATCGTTTCGCCTCGTATTCGAGATTTTAGAGGTTTTACGAGAAAAGGCGACGGTCGAGGTAATTATTCTTTAGGGATTGATGATCAACAAATCTTTCCTGAAGTTAATTTGGATTTGGTTAAGCGTAGCCAAGGTATGAATATTACTTGGGTGACTACGGCCTCTACCGATGAAGAATGTTTGGAATTATTGGGGCTGCTTGGCCTTCGTTTTAAAAAGACTTAATATTAAGAGGGAAGGATGACTTCAGTAAGCGATCCTATAGCGGATCTTTTAACGAGAATTAGAAATTCTTTGAAGGCAGAGCATCTTTTCGTTGATGTGATGCATAGTAAAATGAGGGAAGAAGTTGCTAAGATTCTCAAAAAGAACGGTTTCATAGCTCATTATTTAGTAAAAGAAGAAAATAAAAAAAGAACGATGAGAGTTTTCTTAAAATATAAGGAAAATCGTCAGTCTATCGTTAGAGTTTTAAAGAAAATTTCCAAGCCTTCCTTAAGGGTATATGTTTCTGTTGATAAGATTCCTTATGTTTTCGGGAATATGGGAATATCTATTTTGTCAACATCTCAGGGTATTCTTGACGGATCTTCCGCTCGTGCCAAGAATATCGGTGGCGAGTTGCTTTGTTTGGTTTGGTAATAAGTTGAGGTCTAAGTAAAGTTATGTCACGTAAAGCTCGAGAACCTATTCATTTTCCTAAGGAAGTTCAAGTAAATTGTACCGAAACCGAAATTACGGTTCAGGGTCCGAAAGGAACTCTTTTGAAAAAATTAATGCCCGAAGTGGTGATTTCTATCGAAGATAACAAGATTACGGTCAGTCCTGCTGAAAATGTGGTTGAAAAGCCCGGTAAGTTTCAAGGATTGTATTGGGCTTTAATTGATAATATGGTCAAAGGGGTTTGTTCAGGTTTCGAGAAAAAATTGGAAATGAATGGGGTAGGATATAGGGCTGTCGTTCAGAATGCCGTTTTGGATTTGTCCATTGGGGTGTCTCATCCGGTAAAAATGCCGATACCTCAATTTTTAGAAGTAAGCGTTGAAAAAAATACGATTATTTTGATTCGAGGGCTTGATAAGCAGCTTGTAGGACAGTTTGCGGCAAGCATTCGTTCGAAACGTCCCCCTGAACCTTATAAAGGTAAGGGTATTCGTTATGCGAATGAATATGTACGTCGAAAAGCAGGAAAGACTGCTAAAACGGGAAAAAAATAGGTAATTAGGCAAGAAGATAGAGTTATGGAAAGTTCTTTAGCTAAAAAACGTTTAATGAGGAGTCGTAGGAGTTTGCGAGTTCGTAAGAAATTACGAGGTTCTCTTTTAAGGCCTAGACTTTGTGTAGTTAAAACTAATAAGCATGTTTATGTTCAGTTGATTGATGATGATGAAGGTCGAACGTTGGCAGCGATCTCAACTCGCTCTAAATCCGTGAAAGACACTTCGTATACCCAAAAAAATAAAGAGACGGCAAAGTATTTGGGTGGGCAAATTGCCGCGCTTGGAAAAGCTTTAAATCTCGAAGGAATCGTATTTGATAGAGGGCCTTTCAAGTATCACGGCATAGTAGCTATGGTGGCTCAAGGAGCCAGAGAATGCGGTTTGCAATTTTAAGAAGGATAAGTAATGACATCATCATCTAAAAATTCTCATAGAGAAGATCACCTCGAAGAAAAAGTTTTGTTCGTCAATCGATGTTCTAAGGTTGTTAAAGGCGGACGCAAGTTCAGTTTTTCGGCTTTGATTTTAGTCGGTGACGGCAAGGGAACGGTCGGTTACGGTTTTGCAAAAGCCAACGAGTTGACCGATGCTATTCGGAAAGGTGGAGAGGCCGCTAAAAAAAATCTTATCAAACTTGATTTTTTAGAGGGCGAGTCCGGTTCCATACCTCATGAAATTATGGTTAATTTTGATGGAGCTAATTTGCTTTTAAAGCCCGCTAAACCCGGAACCGGTATTGTTGCGGGATCACGTGTTCGTTTGATTTTGGAAATGGCTGGCCTGAAAAACGTTGTGGCTAAGAACATCGGCTCCAATAATCCTATTAATCAGGTAAAAGCGACTTTTAAAGCTCTTTCGAATTTAACGGTTAAGGATGTCGTGTTTAAAGAGAGAGGTCTTGTATGAATCGAATGATGACTTTAAACAGTTTTGGTCATAAAAAACCTCGTAGAAAACTATTGGGAAGAGGTCCTTCTTCGGGGTTAGGAAAAACTTCAGGTAGGGGACATAAAGGTGATGGCTCTCGTTCCGGATATAAGAGAAGATTCGGTTACGAAGGGGGTGGTGTCCCTCTTTACAGAAGATTGCCGACCAGAGGGTTCTCCAATGTTCGGTTTGCAACGAAGGTTGCCGAAGTTACGACGGGTCGTCTTGAGAAGGTTTTCGGAGTAGGTGAATCCGTGACTTTAGATGTTCTTAAGGAAAAATATTTGGTTCCGCGAACCGTTAAAAAAGTTAAAATTATTCTCAAAGGAGAGTTGACAAAAGACTTGATTTTCTCGGATAAGGCACTTGTTTTGTCTTCGGGAGTTAAAGAACTTTTGGGAATCGGAGGAGATTAAGCGGATGATCGCAATGTTTAGAAGAATTTTGGGAATTTCGGAGTTAAGACAACGAATATTTTTGACCTTTATTCTTTTAGCAGCTTGTCGAATCGGAGTATTTGTGCCGGTCCCCGGAATAAACGGAGCGTTGGCTCTTTCTTATTTCAATCAGATTATCGGAGGCGGACAAAATTTATTTCAGATGGTCGATATTTTTTCGGGAGGAGCTTTTGCGCAAATGACGGTTACCGCATTAGGTGTAGTTCCTTATATTTCCGCTTCCATCATTGTACAGCTCATTCTGATTTTTTTACCTTCTCTTCAGAGAGAAATTAGAGAAAATCCCGAATTGGGAAAACGTAAGATCGGTAAATATACAAGGTTGTTTACCGTTTTTTTAGCTCTTATACAATCTTTTCTCTTTGCCAGATTTGCTTTGAAAATGAATCTAGCCGTTCCGGGTATCGTTCTTCCGGCTATGCTCACGGAGACGTTTTTCACCGGACCTTGGATGTTTTATTTGACTACAGCCGTTTTTATGACAACCGGAACCTTAATTTTGATGTGGGTCGGCGAGCAAATTTCCGATAAAGGTGTCGGTAACGGAATCAGTTTGATCATAGCTCTCGGAATTCTGTCTTCTTTTCCTACGGTTATCGGTTCGATAATCGGTAAGTTTAATTTTTTATCGGAAGGTCCCGGTGAGTTGAATTTATTGTCTTTGTTGATTTTGGTAGTCGTATTTATCTTTACTCTAGTAGCTACTATTTTGATTATCGAAGGAATGAGAAAAATTCCTGTTCAGCATGCCAGAAGATTTGTGGGTAGGAGAGAGGTTCATGGCGGTGGTTCGTATCTTCCTCTAAAGGTGAATTATGCCGGTGTGATCCCCGTGATTTTTGCTTCATCCTTATTGATGTTTCCGGCCACTTTGGGACAGTTTTTGGGTCCGAATTCTTCATTTTCGTCAATCACGAGAATGATATCGCCCGGTAGCTGGTTTTACGCTTTCCTTTATGTTTTTTTGATCATATTTTTCACCTACTTTTGGACTGCGACTCAGTTTCATCCGGAACAAATAGCTTCGGAAATGAAGAAAAACAATGCCTTTATTCCCGGTGTAAAGCAAGGAAAGGCTACTAAAGCTTACCTGGAATATACTATGAATAGGGTTACTTTTATCGGCGCCGTGTTTTTAGCGGTTATAGCCGTTCTTCCTTCGATCTTGGGTCGTTATTTGAAAGTTGATACAACAGTGAGTTATTTTCTCGGAGGTACTGCTATGTTGATCATAGTAGGTGTAGTTTTGGATACTATGAAGCAAATCGACTCTTTTTTATTAATGAAACGTTATGACGGTTTGATGAAGAAAAGTCGAGGAAAGTAAGATAAGGAACATATTGAAAAATAACTCTTTTTCTATTAGCATTTTTCATTTTTAACAGAGAGAAAATTAAATGCCTCGTATTATTGGTATAGATATTCCGGCAAAGAAAAAATTGTTTGTTAGTTTGACTTATATTTACGGTATCGGTCGTGCTTTGGCTATGGAAGTTATTCAAAAATTGAATTTGAACCTGGATATAAGAGCTTCCGATTTAACGGATGAGGAGATTGGGCGCCTTAATACACTACTGCAGTTCGAATATGTCGTTGAGGGAGATTTAAGGAGACGGGTTCAGTCCAACATTAAACGTTTGATTGCAATTCATTCTTATCGAGGGTTAAGGCATCGTCTGTCGTTACCGGTTAGAGGGCAACGTACTAAAACGAATTCTCGTACGCGTAAAGGTAAGCGAAAAACCGTTGCGGGTAAGAAAAAATAATTTTTAATTAAGGAGTTTGTTTTGGCTAAGAAACAAATGCAAGTCAAGAAAGGCGTTAAAGGTTCAAAAAAGAAAGTCGTTAGGAATGTGCCTTCCGGAATAGTTCATGTTAAGGCAACCTTTAATAATACCGTGGTATCGGTTAGTGACCCTGCCGGTAATGTTATCGCATGGGCTTCTGCAGGAAAAGTCGGATATTCGGGGTCGCGAAAGTCTTCGGCGTTTGCTGCAACGGTAGCTACTCAGGATGCCGCGAAGATTGCGATGGGTAATAGTGGAATGAAGGAAGTAGAGGTTAACCTTAAAGGAACCGGTGCCGGAAGAGAATCGGCCGTAAGAGCTTTGATAAGTTCCGGATTGGTTGTTTCGGTTATCCGAGACGTTACTCCGTTGCCTCATAACGGTTGTAGACCTAGAAAAAGACGTAGGGTTTAGGAGGAGATTATTATAATGACGGAGCAAGAACAAGCGGTTTCACTGCTTTACGATAAATTTGAATTGCCCGAGTTTGTTAAAATGGATGCCTTGAAAGGAGACGATATGAGCGTGAAGGCACGTTTTATCGCGGAGCCTTTGGAAAGAGGTATGGGGCATACTTTAGGAAATGCTTTGAGGAGGATTCTCCTGATCGGTATAGAAGCCCCTGCCATAGTTTCGTTTTCGATGGACGGTGTGTCGCACGAGTACATGGCTTTGGAGGGTGTTGTTGAAGATGTAACCAATATAATTTTGAATCTTAAAGGCGCTTTGCTGAAAAAATTCGCTTCTGAAGGAAGTCCTCTAGGAAGAGGCGTAAGAACGCTGACTACGGATTTAAATATAGATGCCGCAGAGTTGGCTGTTTGTGGCGGAGGAAAAAAAGTCATTTTATCCGATTTGATTCCGGAAGGGGACTTTGAGGTTATTAATCCGGAACATCTTATTTTTACGGTAACGAAGCCGATGAGTGCTCGAATCATGTTAAAGGTAGCATTCGGAAGAGGGTATTCGCCTTCGGAAAGAGTAAGCATAAAAAATAAAACGGTTGATGAAATTGTTTTGGATGCATCTTTTTCTCCTGTTGTTTTAGTGAACTATTTTGTTGAAGATACGCGAGTCGGTCAAGATACCGATTTCGATCGTTTGGTTTTGGAAGTAGAAACCGACGGTAGAGTTTCTCCTAGAGAAGGATTGGCCTTTTCTACAAAAATTTTGGCAAAACATTTAGCCGTTTTTGAAAAAATGGACGAGAGAAAAATCGTTTTTGAGGAGAATATTTTAGTCGATAAAGAAAGCAAAGATGAAATTTTACATAAACTTGTTTTGGGTATTAATGAAATTGAGCTTTCCGTTCGTTCGACTAATTGTTTGTCTAACGCAAATATCGAGACGATTGGTGAGTTGGTTATTATGCCGGAGCCTAGGTTGTTGCAGTTCAGGAATTTCGGTAAAAAATCTTTATGTGAAATCAAGAATAAATTGAAAGATATGAAACTTGAATTGGGGATGGATTTGACTCAGTTCGGAATTTCTTTGGAAAATGTGAAAGAAAAAATTAAATGGTATGCTGAAAGGGTACGATCTAAGAATACTAAAGGATAAATGATCGATGCAACACGGTAGAAAAAAATTTAGAGTTAGTAGAACCTCTGCACATAATCGATGTATGATCGCCAATATGCTTAAGTCCTTAATTCATTTTGAAAGGGTTGAAACGACCTTAGTTAAGGGGAAAGAATTGCGTCGTCATGCCGATAAGATGATCACATTAGCGAAAAAAAATGATTTGGCTGCGCGGCGTCGCGCTATAGCTAAGTTGATGATTCGCTTTAATTTTTTGGATTCGAAAGAGCGTAGAGCCGTTAAAGCAGGTGATATCTCGTCTTATAATATTGACAGACAGGTGATTGATAAGTTGTTTGGTGTTTTGGGTAGTCGCTTTATTTCTCGTCAAGGAGGATACACTCGTATTTTCAGAACGCAAAATAGGGTTGGTGATAATGCTCAAAAATGTATTATAGAATTTTTGAGTGATTAATTTCATTTAAAGACAATTCTGTTATGAGAAACTAGGGAGTACTGTAGGGGTATGAGAGTAGCAATCAATGGTTTCGGTCGGATAGGACGTCTTGTTTTGAGACGTATTTTGAGCATAAAATCTCCATTGGAAGTAGTTGCTGTTAATGACTTAGTCCCTCCCGATAACTTAGTTTATCTCCTTAAGCATGATTCGACTCACGGTCTTTTTTCTGAAAAGATGGAACTTAACGGTGATGTTCTTAACGTTAACGGATCGTCGATTAAGTTTTTGCAGGAGCGTTCTTTGCAGAAATTGCCTTGGAAAGATCTGGGAGTCGATGTTGTTCTTGAATCAACCGGCTTATTTACTAAAGAAGAAGATGCAAGGTTGCATCTTGAGTCTGGGGCTCATAAGGTTCTTATTTCCGCTCCGGCGAAAGGAAATGTCCCTACCTTTGTGATAGGAGTTAATGAAACGACTTATGATTCCGGTAAGGATCATATTGTTTCGAATGCTTCTTGTACTACGAATTGCTTGGCGCCTCTTGCGAAAGTTTTATGCGATAATTTCGGTATAGAAGAAGGATTAATGACTACCGTTCATGCGGCGACAGCTACTCAACCTGCCGTTGACGGTCCTTCTAAGAAAGATTGGAGAGGAGGGCGCGGATGTCTTCAGAATATTATTCCGGCTTCTACGGGAGCCGCTAAGGCCGTTACGCTTTGTTTACCGCAGTTGAAAGGTAAATTGACCGGAATGGCTTTTAGAATTCCGGTAGCTGACGTGTCCGTAGTTGATTTGACGGTAAGACTTTCTAAGGCGACCTCTTATGAAGATATTTGTACGGCCGTAAAAACGGCTTCGGAAGGTCCTATGAAAGGGATTTTAGGTTATACGGAAGAGCAAGTAGTGTCTTCGGATTTTATAGGTTCTTCGTATTCTTCCGTTTTTGATGTAGGTGCGGGAATAGCCTTGAACGATCGGTTTTTTAAACTGGTGTCTTGGTATGATAATGAACATGGGTATGCTTGTCGAGTAGTAGACTTAATGCAGTATATGGTAGCCCATTTATAAAGAAGTGAAAGGTTTAAGTAGTGTATTTTACGAGAGAACCCGTAATAGAAACTGTTGTAACTTCCAGAGAAGGCTATAAGCTTACGATTCGTAGTGCTAAAAATCCATCTTTTGAGCCTCTTGTCGTTGATGCTTTGGAAGTCGTTTCGTTGGGTAGAAGTTGTTTTTTTAGAAATTCCGATAGGACTAAATCGTTTTTATTGCCGATTTCGGATTATGAGGTTTTTGAAATAAGAGATGCTCGAGTTAATCTTAAAGCCCTGGTTGTTGAAAAAGGAATTAA